>NZ_JABAIM010000013.1 GCF_012641365.1 Leeia aquatica | reverse complement strand
CCTTCGGCTTCGGCCAGCAAAACGGCTTCAGCTTCCAGATCGGCGGCAGCAAAGGCAAAGGCCTCACCGACGGCAGCGAAACCCGCTATGACAACACCCTGATCACCGCCAGCAACCAGCTCAACCTCAGCAGCGGCAAAGACACCACCCTCAAGGGTGCCCAGCTTGCTGGCAAACAGGTCAATCTCGACGTCGGCGGCAACCTCAGCCTGCTCACCCTGCAAGACCGCACCGACTACCAAAGCCACCAGTCCAACAGCAGCTGGGGCATCAGCCTGTGCATCCCCCCCATCT
>NZ_JABAIM010000012.1 GCF_012641365.1 Leeia aquatica | reverse complement strand
GCTGGCAAACAGGTCAATCTCGACGTCGGCGGCAACCTCAGCCTGCTCACCCTGCAAGACCGCACCGACTACCAAAGCCACCAGTCCAACAGCAGCTGGGGCATCAGCCTGTGCATCCCCCCCATCTGCTACGGCGCCAGCTCCTTCAGCGCCAGCCTCAGTCGACAGGACATCGACCACAACTACCAGAGCGCCCAGGGCCAGACCGGCATTCAGGCCGGGCAGGGCGGCTTCAACATCAATGTCGCCCAGCACACCCAGCTCACCGGCGCGGCCATCACCAGCAGCGCCCCGGCCAGCCAGAATCACCTCAGCACCGGCAGCCTCGGCTACAGCGATCTCAACAACCAGCAGCACACCCGCGCCAGTGCCGAGAACGACAGCATCGGCATCAGCTTCGGCCTGGGTGCTGCCAGCCTCGGCAGCCAGCTGATCGACAACGCCAAGAACAACCTGATCAGCAACCTCGGCAGCGGCAAAGGCCTGCCGGAGAACCTGGACCAGCAAAGCCAGACCCTCAGCGTGATCAGCCCGGCGCAGATCACCCTCACCGGCAAAGACAAGGCCAGTCAGCAAGCGGCCACCGAACTCACCGCCCGTGATGCCGCTACTGCCAACAGCACGCTCAGCAACAGCCTCACCCTGCAACAAGCCGCCGAGCTGGAAGAACAACTCAAGCGCAACGCCCAGAACGCCCAGGCCGCACAAGTGGTCGGCAGCATCCTCGCCAACGTGGTCGGCGACATCGCCGCCTCACAGCGCCAGGCCTACCTGGACGCCAAAAGCAACAAACAGAACCTGGAAATCCAGCTGGCACAGGAAACCGACCCGCAGAAACGGGAACACCTGCAACAACAGATCGCACAACAAGAGCAGACCCTCAAGGCCGAACAAAGCCGCTACGAACAATGGCAAGACGGCAGCCCCGCCAAGATCGCCCTGCACGCACTGGCAGGCTACCTGCAAGACCGCATCGCGGGCGGCAAGGGCACCGCAGGCGCGCTAGCAGGCGCCGCCAACGAAGCGCTGACGCCGATGGTGTCGAAGTTCATTGAAGATGCTTTGCTGGATGATCGGACCGACCTCAGCAAGCTGAGCGAAGAAGAGCAAAAGAGCTACAAGAAAAACCGCGACCTGCAAAAGAAAGCCTACATGGAAGCCGCCGCCACCGTGATCGGTCAGATCACCGGCGGGCTGGCCGGAGGGCGAGACAGTGCCATTGTGGGTGGCAATGTGGCGCTGAATG
>NZ_JABAIM010000011.1 GCF_012641365.1 Leeia aquatica | reverse complement strand
TGCCTTTGCTGCCGCCGATCTGGAAGCTGAAGCCGTTTTGCTGGCCGAAGCCGAAGGTGACGCCGAAGCTGCTGCCTTTGCTGCTGTTCTGGCTGTGGACGTTGGCCTGGTTGACGGCGGCTGCGAGTTCGATGTTGCGGGCGGCGTCGAGCTCGGTGAATGGTCAACTGTCAGAAGATTACCATCTCAGTACAAACTACTTGGCCCCTTGATAGCGCTCATCTCTAATGATTTTAGGTTCAACAAAATTACGCCACACGCTTATTCCATTCTTTACCATCTCATTGGAGCATGAATCTTTTGTAATAAAATCCATTATCATAGTAACAGTATGATTATAATCATCTGCACTCAAATTAGAAAAACTTATGTAATCACAATATTTACAACTTTCAACAATCTCTTCGTGTAAATCTGGACGCACCGGCAAGAGAGCCACATCTAAAAACTCAACCAAGCACTCCCAATCGCCCCGTTTTAAGTTTATCGTTACTAATTCCAGGTCTGAACCGCTCATGGACTTTGGATGATTAACAAATACCGATGTACTCATGCAATATCACTTTACGATAATAATCTTGGCTCGCTGCGCTGCAGGCAGGGTGCCTATATAGTTCATAAAAATCTGCTGGTTATTCTGTGTTAATACGCGAAAATCGACAGGAACAAAATCAGCCTTATCTAAGTGATTCAGTATATTCTCCTTTTCTTTTCCTAAAATCATATTCTTCTCAAAAAATTTGTTTATCCCATCAATTTCTTTTTTCGTTAACTGACCCGTCGTATACATTGCATCTACCGTCTTTCCTTTATAGGGGCCATCAATAATCACAAAGTCTGGGTTCTTATCGTTAGCACCCTGCGTCAACGATGGTTCATACCGCTTCATGGCACCAAGTGCATCCTCAAGCTGTGCACCGGCTGCGGCCTCCGCGGGTCGATATTTATTACTACCACCCACATCCTTCGTATTCAAACGCCGCTGTGCCTCTAGCGGAGTATACAAAACATTAACCTGTTTCAACCCATCTTCATTGATGATCATCCTGTTGATGGGCATATCTGGCAAAGCAAGCGGTCCGCCTGCAGCACCCTTATTGTATGCCCCGACGATCACCGCTCCGTTTGGCATCACCACCCGCAGTGTGTTCTCCACCTGCGTCACCACACTACCCGCCAGAATCAGTTGCCCATTCGGGGTCACCACGTTCTGCGTCAGCCTGACCGTATTGCCAGGTTTGATTGCATTGCTCGACGCGATCTGTGCCTGCCCTGCCGGTGTTACCACTGTGCCGCTGTTTCCTGCCATCGGGTTTATTTCAGCTGCACGTACTGGCAGAACCATCTCTTTACCATCAGGGGTTTTGATACCTAGCAGCCCATCGCGATAGGCAACTTTACTCCCGGCTGGAATCTTGATGTTGCCGACGCCGGTGTCTTTCATCAACACTACGGCTTCGCCGGTTACCGGGATGGTTTCAGCCAAACGGTAACTGTTGCCCAAGGGGATGGGGGCTTCTACGGTGCTACCGGCTTGACCCACTATCGGTGTGCGTGGAGTTCCAAACCTGTTCCCGGCCCACCAGAGCAGACCTGCTGTGGCTATTCCGACGGCGGCCCGTGTAGCGCGCTCTTTGCTGATCTTGTCATAAAGTGCCTGGTCGGCTGGTGTAGGGTGCTTGGGTAGATAGGCTTCCAAGAAGTTGGTGGCCATAAACTCCCGGTACAGCGGACTCTCGGCGTTGACGTACTTAAGACCGTTTTTGAAGTCATCCGCGGTAGCTGTGAAGTAACGCTGACTAACTCCGCTTTCGTCCGTGAAGACCGCACCAGTCTTGACTAAATTAGCTAGGTATTCTTTGGCTGCAAAGTAGAGTCGGGATTCCAGGGTTGTAGCGGTACCGATTTGCTGCCCGATGGCACGCATGTGGGTACTATCGACGTTGGCGCGCGCAGCATTTGCGAGCCAGTACTCTGCCTCCTCTTCGCTGATCTTGTCCATTGGGGTGAATAAGCCCGCCCCGTCTTTATTACGCTGATTTAGGTAGTTCAGAAAGGCTTTTCGGTTGAGGCGAATTAGCTCCATCTCACGGACATGCAACTGCCGATTGTTCTGATCCGCATTCAGCGCCACATTGCCACCCACAATGGCACTGTCTCGCCCTCCGGCCAGCCCGCCGGTGATCTGACCGATCACGGTGGCGGCGGCTTCCATGTAGGCTTTCTTTTGCAGGTCGCGGTTTTTCTT
>NZ_JABAIM010000010.1 GCF_012641365.1 Leeia aquatica | reverse complement strand
GGCGTGTTGCATGTGAGCGGTGACATGGGCCCACATCTCGCCTACGTACGCCGCATGGCCCCATGCGATGCCTGCCCATTGGCGGGCAGCCGCTTGCCTGCGGCACCCTGTACCAAAGTGCAATGTTGCGAAGCAGCAACATCGCTAACGCCCGCGCTTGCTACTTCGGCAGTGTGAATTGTCAACAATCCTTGCTTTGCATCGCACCGACCACCCATCTGGCATACCCGGATGCTATAATCACGCCTATGAATACAGGGTAAGATGATTAAAAACAGGGTGTTGTGTGTATTTTCATTGCCAGCCCCCATCCGACTTGATTTCCCATTGTGATGATTGATTTATGGCGTCACCCACTGCGCTGGCAGCGGGGTGCGGGTTTCCTTTTCTGTTTGGTTGTTGCTTCGCAGCAATTACATGCCGATACGCGAGATGACGAGCTGCGTCGCATTCAGCAACGTGAAGCGGCGCGCCAGCAGCAATCTTTGCCGCCGGATGTGCTGACGCCGCAGGCGGCACCGCCGCTGGACGCGCCATGGCCGGAGGAGGCGGAGTGCTTCCCGCTGAGGTCGGTGCAGTTGCAGGGCGAGGTGGAGGCCTTTCCGCAGCTGTCGGGCTGGTTGCAGCGCTATGTCGGGCGTTGCATCGGACGGCAAGGTTTGCAGCGCGTCTTGCAGGAAGCCAATAACCACATTCTGGCGGAAGGCTTCGTCACCAGCCGGGTGTTGCTGCCCGAGCAGAATCTGGGTAGCGGTACCCTGCAGCTATTCGTGCAGGCAGGGCGCTTGCATGCCTTGCGTTTCAGTGATGAAGCTGCCACAGCTTCCTGGCGTACAGCGTTTCCGATACAGCCCGGTGAGGTGTTGAACCTGCGTGCATTGGAGCAGGGGCTGGAGCAGCTCAAGCGGGTGCCCAGCTTTGACGTCGAGATGGACATCGTGGCGACCGGCGAACCCGGTCAGAGTGATGTGGTGATCCGTCTGCAGCAAGGTCGCCCGTGGCGCGTGTCCCTGAGTCTGGACAACAGTGGCAGTCGCGGCACCGGCGAGCGCCAGGGCGCGTTGTCGTTCTCGCTGGATAACCCGCTGCGTCTGAATGACCTGCTCAGTATCAGCCTGAACCACGATGCCGAACCTGAAGGTGAGCAACGTGGCACCCGCAGCGATAATCTGTACTACAGCCTGCCGTGGGGTAACTGGACAGCCAGCCTCAGTCTGGGCCGCAGCCAGTATCACCAGCAGGTATCCGGTGTAACGCAAAGCTTCATGAGCTCTGGCCGCAGCCGCACCCGCGAGCTGGGGCTGCAGCGTCTGCTGCAGCGCGACCAGTCCAGCAAAACCACCCTGCACATCAAACTGGGCCAGCGCGAGAGCCGCAGCTTCATTGAGGACACCGAAGTCGAGGTACAACGGGTACGCGCCAGCTCACTGGAGGTCGGGGTGCAGCACAAGCAGTACTTGGGGCAGAGTGTACTGGAGTTGGGCGCAGCCTACCGTCAGGGCATGCCCTGGTTCCGAGCCAACCCGGACACCGCCCGCAGCATCAGCGACCCACGCCGACGTTACCACCTGTGGAGCATGAACCTGTCGCTGGATACCCCGCTGCTGAGTGGGCAGTACCACGGCACGCTACGCGGACAATGGAGTCGCGACACCCTGTATGGCAGCGAGCAGATGGCCATTGGTGGCCGTTACAGCGTGCGTGGCTTTGATGGCGAGCGCAGCCTGTCCGGTGAACGCGGCTGGCTGTGGCGCAATGAGCTGGAGTGGGCACTGGCCGACAGTGGCCAGCGTTTCTACCTGGCCATGGATGCCGGCCGGGTCAGCGGGCGCAGTGCGCCATCCGGCAGCCGTTTCCTCAGTGGCATGGCCGTTGGCCTGCGTGGGGGCGGCAAGGGGCTCAGCTACGACGCCTCGCTGGCCTGGGCCTTGCAGCGCCCGAATGATTTCGATACCCGACGCCCGGTGTGGGCGTGGGTCCTGAACTACCAATATTGATGTTGCGGACCGATACAGATGCGCACCTCTGAACTGAACACCCTCTCTCACGATCTGGACCACACTGCCGAACGCCCGTCTCTGTGGCGTCGCCTGCTGGCAGGCTGGATGGCGTTAAGCCTGATCCTGCATCCCGCACTGGTCTACGCGGCCGATGTCGTCGCCGCACCGGGGGCGGCAGGTCCAGCCGTCGGGCAGAGTGCCAACGGCACTACGGTGGTCAACATCGTGGCACCGAACGGAGCCGGGGTATCGCACAACCAATACCAGCAATTCAATGTCGGGGCGGGTGGTGTCATCCTCAATAATGGCTACCAGCTGAACCAGACCCAGCAAGCGGGCTGGATCGAGGGTAATCCCAACCTGCGGAATGGTAGCGCCCGCATCATCCTCAACGAGGTCACCGGTACCCAGCCCAGCCTGCTGCGTGGTATGACCGAAGTGGGCGGCAGCCGTGCCGAAGTGATCATCGCCAACCCCAACGGCATCAGCTGCAATGGCTGTGGCTTCATCAATACCAGCCGCGCCGGGCTGGTCACCGGCACCCCGCTGTTTGGCGGTGATGGCAGCCTGCAAGCCTTCCGCGTTACTGGCGGGCAACTGGACATTAGCGGCAACGGGCTCAACGCCAACAATATTGACCAGATGGACCTGCTGTCGCGCGCCATCATCATCAATGGTCAACTGCAAGGCAAGCAGCTCAACCTGATCGCGGGAAGCAACCAGGTTGACTACGCCAGCCTGAGCACGCAGCAGATTGCCGGCAACGGCACTGCGCCTCAGGTCGCTATCGACAGCAGCCTGCTGGGCGGCATGTACGCCAACAAGATTCGCTTGGTGGGCACCGAAGCCGGGGTTGGGGTCACCCTGCGCGGTGAAATGGCCAGCCGCAGCGAGGACATCCAGATCAGCAGCAACGGCACGCTCACCCTGAACAACAAGATCAGCAGCGCAGGCGGCATCCAGCTCAAGAGCCAGGGCACGCTGAGCCAGGATCAGACCGTGTACGGCCAAGGTGCAGTACAGGTGCAGGCAGGTGGCCAACTGCAACAGAATGGCCTGCTGGCCGCCGGGCAAAGCCTGCAGGTACAGGCCGCCAGTATCGACAGTCGCGCCCAGCTGGTTAGCGGCCTGCAGACGGATGGACGCGTACTGACCGGGCACAACCTCACTCTGAACAGCACGGGACAAGTCCGTCTGCAGCAAGGGCTGACCAGTGGTGGCAACCTGCAGGTGAATGCAGGTCAGCTGCAGGTGGATGGTAATGT
>NZ_JABAIM010000009.1 GCF_012641365.1 Leeia aquatica | reverse complement strand
ATGGACGCGTACTGACCGGGCACAACCTCACTCTGAACAGCACGGGACAAGTCCGTCTGCAGCAAGGGCTGACCAGTGGTGGCAACCTGCAGGTGAATGCAGGTCAGCTGCAGGTGGATGGTAATGTCCAAAGTGGGGGTGACCTGCGGTTGCAATCCGCTCAGAACCTGCAGATTGCAGGTAGCCTGCGAAGCGGGGGCAACCTTCGCCTGGACAGCACCGGCCTGACGAATCTACAGCAGGGACTGACCAGTAATAGCCAGCTGCAATTGCAAGCCGGACAACTTCAGTTGGGTGGCAACCTCTACGCAGCAGGGGATGCTGCACTGCAAGTGCATGGAGACCTGAGTAACAGCGTACGGCTGGCTTCAGGGGGCAATCTGCAGCTACAGGCTGCCAACCTGAACAATACCGGCATGCTGGCAGCCGGTTTGCGCAGCGATGGCACGCTGGGCGCCCAGGGCCAACTGATATTGCAAGTGAGCAATCAGGTGACCCAGACAGGGAGTCTGGTTGCGGCCAGTGACTTGAATCTCGCGGCTACGCAGCTGAACAACCAAGGTGTCACATATGCCGCGCAGGACCTGCATGTCGAGGCTGGCAAGCTGAGCAATACTGCTGTGCTCCTGTCTGGACGGGATACACGGCTGGTGGTGGGGGAGCTGTACAACCAGTCTGGAGGGGAAGTTCAGGCCGGACGACACCTGAAAGTGACGGGCAGCAATAATGCCCGTGCCAGCGTGGTGCTGAACGACCGTGCTCGCATGGAGGCACAGCAAGGCGATGTTGAAATCCGGGCAACCCAGTTTCAGAACCTGGGGGCAGACCCTGCCGCTTACCGGGTGAGTTCACCGGTTTCAGACCAGATCCAGATTGCCCAGCACCCAAACTACGCCAATGCCATCTCCCGTGCTCAGGGTTTCTATGACTATTGGCTAAGCTATGTTCCCGAACTGGTGCAATACCAGCATTGGCTGCCCTACACGGGCACAGACAAACGAGTTCAGCTTAAAGTCGATGGATACATTGAGCAACTGAACCCCGGCTTTGTCGCGCAGCCTGCGCGACTGCTGGCTGGACACGATTTGACGCTGGATGTAGGCACGGGCAGCAACCGCTATAGCAACATCATTGCAGGTAATAATATCCAGCTGACCGGTGGCAGCTTTACCAATACGGGTTTGGCGCTGACCTCGGATGTGACGATCCAGCCGATCTATGAGGACGGTACGGCAGCCAGCAACCATTGGCCAGGCTCTCATATCTATCTGGCGCCTTTGCACCACGTCAAGACCCAAGGCAGTGTCAGCAGCATCATCGGTGCCGGTAATACCCTCACTGTCAGCGGTCTGGCCAGTTTCGTCAACGATAATGGCCTGAGTCAAAGTGCCTATGTGGTTACTGGTTCCGGGAATAGCAGTACTCCGCCGACCAGCCTGGGCGGGGGGGTAACCCTGAACAATTCCGGGCAGCTCAATGTCTCTGGTGTGAGTGGCAACGGACTGTTCATCCTCGCATCCAGCGATAACCCTCGCTACCTGATTGAAGGCAATCCGCTGTTCACCGACAAGAACCGCTTCCTCAGCTCAGACTATTTCCTGAGCAGCCTGGGGATTGACCCGCAGCGCATGCAAAAGCGCCTGGGCGATGGTGCCTACGAACAGCAACTGGTGCGTAACCAGCTGATGCAGCGTACTGGCAAGCAATACGCTTTCAATACCGATGCCAATACCGATTATCGCACCCTGCTGGATAACGCCGCACGCTTTGCCCGCAGCCTGCAAATCAGCCCCGGCATTGCGCTGACTTCGACCCAGCTGGGCCGCTTGACCGAAGACATGGTCTGGATGGAGGAGCGCGTGGTCAACGGCCAGCGCGTGCTGGTGCCCCAGCTCTACCTGGCCGGGAATGTACCGACCCGTCTGGCGCCGAACGGTGCGGTGGTCATGGCCAAAAACCTGAACCTGAGTGTTCAGCAGCTGCAAAATAGTGGCGCCATGGTGGCAGACAGCGGGCTGCTGGTATCTGCCAATGACCTGATTAACCGCAATGGCACTTTGCAAGCGGGTGGACCGCTGCAGCTATTGGCCCGCAATGACCTGCAAAGCCAGGGCGGCGTGCTGCAAGGGGGGCAGGTTCAGCTGGCCGCCAACCGTGATGTGCTGCTCAATGGCACGCAAGTGCAATCCGAAGGTGCCCTGCGCATTGAGGCAGGCCGCAATCTGAGCTTGGGTACGGTCACCGAGCAGTACACGGCGGGCGGGCAGCAAGGGCAGGGCCATGACGAAACCTGGTCCAGCAGCGGCACACGCCAGCATGTTAGCCAGCTGGCCAGCCGTGGTGACCTGACTCTGTTGACGGGTCAGGACCTGACCCTGCAAGGCACTCAGCTGTCCACCACCGGCAATGCCCTGATTGCAGCCGGAGGGGATGTCACCATCACGGCAGCAACCGAGACCTTCCAGAACCACACCGAGCAACACAAGAAGGGCTTCCGCCGTAAAACCGACGAAATCAGGGATACAGCTACCGAGACTGTCATTGGCAGCAACATCCAAGTGATGGGCCAACTGGACATCCAGTCCGGGAAAAACCTCACCATCTCCGGCAGCCGCGTGTCCGCACAGCAAGACCTCAATGTACTGGCTCAGCAGGACGTCAACATCACCGAGCAGACCGAGCGCAGCAGCAACCACTATGAATATCACGACAAGCGCAGTGGCTTTACAATAGGTTTTACCGGCCCCACCTACAGCAAGAGCCGTACCAATCTGCTGCAGAACGGTACTTCTGAGCGCGCTGTCAGCAGTGAGCTGAGCGGTAGCAACATCAACGTCCAGTCCGGACGCGACACCACCGTTCGCGGCAGCATGTTGCTGGCCGACAAGGACCTCACCGTCCAGGCCGGACGCAACATCCTGATTGACGCTGCCCACGAGCAGCGCACAAACGACCGCCACTTCGACAGCAAGAGCAGCAGTATTGGCATCACCGGCTTCAGCAAGAGCATGGCCACCCAGGATGGCAATGGCAACGGCCACACTGCCGTCACCAGCCTGCTCTCCGCCAACCGCGGCAACCTCAGTCTCATCGCCGGTGGTAGTGGTGAAGTCAAAGGCAAGGGCAGCGTTACCACCGTCGGTGCCGACCTGCTGGCCGGGCAAGGCATCCTGATCGACGCCAGTAATATTGACCTGCTCGCCGCCTACAACAGCGACAGCAGCCACAGCCGCAGCGCCAGCAAGAGCGTCAGTGTCGGTGCCAGCCTCACCGGCTACATCGGCGGCCCCCTCAACCAGATCCTCAACAACTTGGAAGCCGCTCGCAAAGGCAGCGGTAACAGTCGCCTTGACACCGCGCTCGCCCTCAAGGCCGGCTACGACAGCTACAAGCTGGCGACGGATAAAGAGAAATGGGACAGATACAAAGCAGAGCGTGACGCCCCTGCCAAGGACAGCAACACCCAGGGCAGCGACAACACCCAAGGCGGCCAAGGCGGCCAAGGCACCAACGGCCAGGGCGGACAAAAAACCAACAACGAACCCGGCATCGGCATCTCGGTCGGCTTCAGCAACAGCAAATCCTCCAGCAGCAGCGACAGCAGCAGCAGCAGCGCCAAAGGCAGCAACCTGCAGGCACAAAGCATTGTCCTGCTGGCCCGTGACACCGACATCCGCACCGAAGGCGCCAAGCTGCAGGCCAAGGACATTGACCTTGATGCCGCCCGCAACATCGAGCTCGCAGCCGCCGTCAACCAGGCCAACGTCCACAGCCAGAACAGCAGCAAAGGCAGCAGCTTCGGCGTCACCTTCGGCTTCGGCCAGCAAAACGGCTTCAGCTTCCAGATCGGCGGCAGCAAAGGCAAAGGCCTCACCGACGGCAGCGAAACCC
>NZ_JABAIM010000008.1 GCF_012641365.1 Leeia aquatica | reverse complement strand
AGATGGGGGGGATGCACAGGCTGATGCCCCAGCTGCTGTTGGACTGGTGGCTTTGGTAGTCGGTGCGGTCTTGCAGGGTGAGCAGGCTGAGGTTGCCGCCGACGTCGAGATTGACCTGTTTGCCAGCCAGCTGGGCGCCCTTGAGGGTGGTGTCTTTGCCACTGCTAAGGTTGAGCTGGTTGCTGGCGGTGATCAGGGTGTTGTCATAGCGGGTTTCGCTGCCGTCGGTGAGGCCTTTGCCTTTGCTGCCGCCGATCTGGAAGCTGAAGCCGTTTTGCTGGCCGAAGCCGAAGGTGACGCCGAAGCTGCTGCCTTTGCTGCTGTTCTGGCTGTGGACATTGGCCTGGTTGACGGCGGCACCAAGCTCAATGTTGCGGGCGGCATCCAGGTCAATGTCCTTGGCCTGCAGCTTGGCGCCTTCGGTGCGGATGTCGGTGTCACGGGCGAGCAGGACAATGCTTTGTGCCTGCAGGTTGCTGCCTTTGGCGGTGCTGTTGCTACTGTCGCTGCTGCTGGAGGATTTGCTGTTGCTGAAGCCGACCGAGATGCCGATGCCGGGGTTGTTGTTGGTTTGTTGCCCGCCCTGGCCGTTGGTGCCTTGGGTGCTGTCGCTGCCCTGAGTGTTGCTGTCCTTGGGCTTGAACTCTTCCTTGTATTTGTTCCACTTTTCAGTGTCTGTCGCCAGCTTGTAGCTGTCGTAGCCCGCTTTGAGGGCGAGAGCGGTGTCGAGGCGGCTGTTGCCGCTGCCTTTGCGAGCGGCTTCCAGGTTGTTGAGGATCTGGTTGAGGGGGCCGCCGATGTAGCCGGTGAAGCTGGCACCGACACTGACGCTCTTGCTGGCGCTGCGGCTGTGGGTGCTGTCGCTGTTGTAGGCGGCGAGCAGGTCAATATTACTGGCGTCGATCAGGATGCCTTGCCCGGCCAGCAGGTCGGCACCGACGGTGGTAACGCTGCCCTTGCCTTTGACTTCACCACTACCACCGGCGATGAGACTGAGGTTGCCGCGGTTGGCGGAGAGCAGGCTGGTGACGGCAGTGCTACCGTTGCCATTGCCATCCTGGGTGGCCATGCTCTTGCTGAACAGGTCCAACCCGAACAGGCCGATGCTGTTGCTCTTGCTATCGAAGTGGCGGTCGTTCGTGCGCTGCTCGTGGGCCGCGTCGATCAGGATGTTGCGTCCGGCCTGGACGGTGAGGTCCTGGTCGGCCAGCAACATGCTGCCGCGAACGGTGGTGTCGCGTCCGGACTGGACGTTGATGTTGGCACCACTGAGCTCACTGCTGACAGCGCGCTCGGAGGTGCTGTTCTGCAGCAGGTTGCTGCTGCTCTTGACATAGGAGATGCCAGTAAAGCCCGCATCAATACCGCTACGTTTGCTTTCTTTGATCTGCTGCTGCTGGCTGCGGTTGGTGCTGGTGGTGATGGTGACATCACCTTGAGCCAGTACATTGAGATCGTTCTGCGCGCTGACCTTGCTGCCTTGTACCGTGAGGTCTTTGCCGGAAACCAGATTAACCGAACCACCCGCAAGGGTACTGCCAACTGCGGTGGTGGTTTCAGTGTGCGTCATCTCGCGGTTGCTTTTGGAACCAAACAGCCCGCTCTTTTTGGTGGATACATCCTGATGCTTGAGCTCGAAGTTGTCTGCACTGCCAATGGTCAACTGCCCGCCCGCTTGCACAGTGAGCTGGCCTTCCGCGGCCAGTTGTGAAGCCCGGATGTCGGTATCACGGCCACTGACTACGGTCAGGTTGCCATTGCTCTGGATGCTGCTACCGAGTTGCTGGACCTGTTGGTGCTGGTAGTCGAATTTGATGCCTTGGCTTCCGCCTTGCTGATGGGTATTGCTCTCAATCGCCACACTGCCGATCTGGATGTCTTTCCCTGCGGTGAGCAGGGTATTGCCGGTGCTACGGAGATCGGCCCCTTGTATCTGCAAGGTGTTGCCTGCTTGCAACGTAAGCTGCTGCCCTGCATCAATCTGTGCTGCTTCGCCTGCCAGATCGGCATGACCACCGATAATGCTTTGCCGCTCAACCTTGCGGTTCAGGGTCAGGTCGTTGCCAGCCTGCAGGGTGACTTGATTGCCGCTTAGCTGCCCCCCTTGCACCAGCAGGTTTTGCCCGGCTTGCAGTTGCAGTACCGGGGCTTTGATGTTGCCACCCAGATTGAGCAGGTCACCCGCACTGGCCAGCAGTACATGGCTGCTGCCTTGCAGGCTGCCCGCATTGACGATGCGTTGTGCGCCAAGCTCGACCTTGTCGGCGAGGATCAGTGCACCATCCTGCCCCAGACTCATGCGTGGGGCATTGGCCAGATATAGGCGAGGAATCAGTCTCTCGCCCCGGCTGCCATCGGCCAAGGTCACGGTTTGCTTTTCCAGCCAGACGATGTCGTCGGTCAGCTGGCGCATCTGGTCGGCATTGAGTGCAATGCCCGGCGCCAGCTGGAAGCGCTGGGCAAAGCGGATGCCGCTGTCCATCAGTGCAGCGTATTGGGCTTCCCGGCTGTTGTAACTACCCAGCCCCATACGCCCGGTGAGCTGCAACCACTGCGCGGCCAGCAATCGCTGCTCGGCCAAGCCATCCGACAGGCGCTTGTCAAGTTTGCCGTAATCCAGCCCCAGGCGTTGCAGCATGTAGTCCGAGCTGAGGAAGCGGCCTTTGTCGGCAAAGCGGGGATCGCGCTCCGTGCGGTATTGCAGCGCCGCCTCGCTCAAGCCGCTGGGGCTGACCTGGAAGGCACTGAGTGCTGCGCCGCCACTGGAACCAAACTGCACCCCGGTTTCCACCCGCAAGTTCAGCAGGCTCGCCGGCGTAACCACCTGCGCCGGGGGTTGGATACTGATACTAGGGTTACTCTTCAGGGTAGTGGTACGCCCGGTCTCGACACCATTGACCAAACTTCCCGCCAGATTGCCATTGACCGTGCCCCCCGCACTGATCAGCGAGGGAATGGCACCGATGGTTTGCTGCTCGACATGCTGGTTGGTCACGCTCCAGATGTTGCCGCCATCGTTCTTGAACTCGGTATAGCTGAGTGTGGTTTGCTGTTTCAGCTCTCGGCCCACATTATTGACACTGCCCCCCTGCAGGGTGACATCACCATTACTGGCAATGACGCCAGCACGATTCTCGATCAGCTGACCATCCAGTACGATGTTGGCACCGGACAGGATTTGGCCGGGTTTGGCTGCAAAACCGGGGCGGAGCTGCTCCCGGTAGCCGGAGGCAGACAGGATGCGCCAGCGCTCTTCGGATTCATGCCCACCATCATTGCCCGGTGTCGCCCAGGTTCCGCCATCGTGATTATCTGGCAGAAGATTTGTCGTCGGGTATTTGGCGATAAAGGCATCCCACACTGCATCACTGACAGGGCGGTATCCTCCCCACATCCATGGCGTACTATTGTCTGGATTGCAATGTCGGTTCGGAACCCCGGTGAAGCAGGAGCTTCTACCCGCCTTCCCATCTGCCCCACCGGTGCTCTCCGAGAACGTCAACCGATCCACTTCCGGCGTCGCCCCCAGGTTTTCCAGTTGCTGCGCCTGGATGCTGAGGTTACCCGTCCAGCTTTGCACCACGCCCCGGTCATTGCGGAACAGGATGCTGCGACCACCATTGCGGCCTTGGGCCTGGAGCGCGCGGTCTGCCATCAGCAGACTGTCTTCACGGTTCTGCAGTTCGTCGGTGTTCAGCACCAAATCGCGCCCGGCATAGATGGTCTTGCCGGCCTGGTTGTCGAGGCGGCTTGCTGTCAGCGTCAGGTCTTCGGTGGCAGACAGGATGGACTGGTTGATGATTTCACCAGCTTGCACACTGAGCTTACGCGCAGTCAGGCCACCCTGGTGTTGGTAGCTACCATCCACCTGAACATTGAGCACATCGGCCTGCAGGGTGCCGCCACCCGTGCTCAGGGACTTGACGTGTATCGTCAGCCCTTGCTGGCTGGCAATCGCCCCCCGGTTATCCAGCAGACCACTGCCCGGCTGGCTGCTCAGATTGAGCTGCCCTCCAGTATTGGCGGCCAGAACCCCCTGATTGAGGAAGGAACCTGCACTCAACTGGAAGGCCTGTAGTGCACTGATCTGGCCTTCGTTGTGAAGCTGGTCCAGTTGCAGGTCGAGGTTACCCCCCGAATGCAGCTTGCTGCCGCTAGCATTGTGCAGACGGTCACTGTTGATTCGGACATTCTGAGCCGCTTGCAACGTACCGGCATTATCAATATCACTGCCGTCCAGCTGCAGGCTGCCATTGCTCTCAATCGCCCCGCGCAAATTGCGCACAGTACTGATGGCCAGGGTGGTTAGACCGCTACCACCGTGTTGCAATTTGCCATCCTGATTATCGAGGCTGCTGGCTTGTACTTGCAGCTGCTGGCCTTGTGTGAGCAAACTACCGTTCTGGTTTTGCCATGCTTGGCTGAATTGCAGGCGCGTTGTCGCTTGGCCGCTTTGTTCCAGCTTGCCGTTCTGATTCAGCAGGTTCTGCCCTTGCAGCTGGAGTTGTCCGGCGCGGATTTGCCCTTGCAGGTTATCCAGATCACCTTGGGCTTGCACGGTCAGGCTACCCCCGACTTCCATCTGACCTTGCTGGTGTTGTACGCCACCCGTGCGGGCTGTCAGGCTGGCATCCTGCCCGACCTGGGTCTGATTCTGCCCAAGGTTGATACTGGCTGCATCAACCGTCAGCGATCCCGCGGTGAGGACGCCGCCTCGCAGGGCCACCTGCCCATTGCTGCTGATTTGCAGCTGTTGCTGGATGAGACTACCATCGGCCTGCAAGCCACTGACCAGCAGACCACTGCTGGTCACGTTACTCGCCTGCAGTTGCAGGGAGCCAGCCGACGCCATCCGCGCCGTGCTGTTCAGGTCGCCACTGACCTGCAGATTGGTGTTGCCTGCAGCGTAAACATTACCATCCACCTGCAGCTGACCTGCATTCACCTGCAGGTTGCCACCACTGGTCAGCCCTTGCTGCAGACGGACTTGTCCCGTGCTGTTCAGAGTGAGGTTGTGCCCGGTCAGTACGCGTCCAT
>NZ_JABAIM010000007.1 GCF_012641365.1 Leeia aquatica | reverse complement strand
TCTGCAGGGGCTTCAAATGGGAGCCTGGCGGTGACCTACTTTCACAAGCGATCTGCTCACTATCATCGGCGCAACGTCGTTTCACTGTCCTGTTCGGGATGGGAAGGAGTGGGTCCAACGCGCTATGGCCGCCAAGCGTAACTTGTCACGTCGCAATTGCAACGCGTAAAAAGCGGAAGAAGTAAATTTGGTTTAGTTCGTTCTGTATCTCAACACCAACCGCGCCAACATCCACGGTTATAGGATCAAGCCTCACGGGCAATTAGTATCGGTTAGCTTAACGCATTACTGCGCTTCCACACCCGACCTATCAACGTCCTGGTCTTGAACGACCCTTCAGGGGACTCGAAGTCCCAGGGAAGTCTCATCTTGAGGCAAGTTTCGCGCTTAGATGCTTTCAGCGCTTATCTCTTCCGCATTTAGCTACCCGGCGATACCACTGGCGTGATAACCGGTACACCAGAGATGCGTCCACTCCGGTCCTCTCGTACTAGGAGCAGCCCCCCTCAAACTTCCAACGCCCACGGCAGATAGGGACCAAACTGTCTCACGACGTTTTAAACCCAGCTCACGTACCACTTTAAATGGCGAACAGCCATACCCTTGGGACCGGCTTCAGCCCCAGGATGTGATGAGCCGACATCGAGGTGCCAAACTCCCCCGTCGATGTGAACTCTTGGGAGGAATCAGCCTGTTATCCCCGGCGTACCTTTTATCCGTTGAGCGATGGCCCTTCCATTCAGAACCACCGGATCACTATGTCCTGCTTTCGCACCTGCTCGACTTGTCAGTCTCGCAGTCAAGCTCTCTTGTGCCATTGCGCTATCAGTACGATTTCCGACCGTACCTAGAGAACCTTCGAGCTCCTCCGTTACACTTTGGGAGGAGACCGCCCCAGTCAAACTGCCTACCATGCACGGTCCCCGATCCGGATTACGGACCTGGGTTAGAACCTCAAACACACCAGGGTGGTATTTCAAGGACGGCTCCATGAGAACTGGCGTTCCCACTTCATAGCCTCCCACCTATCCTACACAAGTCTGTTCAAAGTCCAATGCAAAGCTACAGTAAAGGTGCACGGGGTCTTTCCGTCTAGCCGCGGGGAGATTGCATCTTCACAAACATTTCAACTTCGCTGAGTCTCGGGAGGAGACAGTGTGGCCATCGTTACGCCATTCGTGCGGGTCGGAACTTACCCGACAAGGAATTTCGCTACCTTAGGACCGTTATAGTTACGGCCGCCGTTTACTGGGACTTCAATCAAGAGCTTGCACCCCATCATTTAATCTTCCAGCACCGGGCAGGCGTCACACCCTATACGTCCACTTTCGTGTTTGCAGAGTGCTGTGTTTTTATTAAACAGTCGCAGCCACCATTTCACTGCAACCCATTACCGCTCCAGCCGCAGGGCTTTCACGTTATCTGGGCACACCTTATCCCGAAGTTACGGTGTCAATTTGCCGAGTTCCTTCTCCCGAGTTCTCTCAAGCGCCTTAGGATTCTCACCCCACCCACCTGTGTCGGTTTACGGTACGGTCAATCATGAACTGAAGCTTAGAGGCTTTTCCTGGAAGCATGGGATCAATCACTTCAGAACCAGTGGTTCCTCGTCATCACGCCTCAACTAAGCCACACGGATTTGCCTGTGCGGCACGTCTACACGCTTAAACCAACTATTCCAACAGTTGGCTGACCTACCCTTCTCCGTCCCCCCATCGCATTCATGATCGGTACAGGAATATTGACCTGTTTCCCATCGACTACGCATCTCTGCCTCGCCTTAGGGGCCGACTCACCCTACGCCGATGAACGTTGCGTAGGAAACCTTGGGTTTTCGGCGAGGGAGCTTTTCACTCCCTTTATCGCTACTCATGTCAGCATTCGCACTTCTGATACCTCCAGCATCCTTTACAAGACACCTTCAACGGCCTACAGAACGCTCTCCTACCATATGTACTAAGTACATATCCGCAGCTTCGGTTACGTGCTTGAGCCCCGTTACATCTTCCGCGCAGGACGACTCGACCAGTGAGCTATTACGCTTTCTTTGAATGATGGCTGCTTCTAAGCCAACATCCTGGCTGTCTATGCCTTCCCACCTCGTTTTCCACTTAGCACGTCATTTGGGACCTTAGCTGGCGGTCTGGGTTGTTTCCCTCTTGACAATGGACGTTAGCACCCACTGTCTGTCTCCCATGCTCGCACTTCTCGGTATTCGGAGTTTGCCATGGTTTGGTAAGTCGCAATGACCCCCTAGCCATAACAGTGCTCTACCCCCGAGAGTGATACATGAGGCACTACCTAAATAGTTTTCGGAGAGAACCAGCTATTTCCGGATTTGTTTAGCCTTTCACCCCTATCCACAGCTCATCCCCTAACTTTTCAACGTTAGTGGGTTCGGACCTCCAGTTGGTGTTACCCAACCTTCATCCTGGCCATGGATAGATCATCCGGTTTCGGGTCTACACCCAGCAACTAATCGCCCTTATCAGACTCGCTTTCGCTACGCCTCCCCTATCCGGTTAAGCTCGCTACTGAATGTAAGTCGCTGACCCATTATACAAAAGGTACGCAGTCACCCCACAAGGAGGCTCCCACTGTTTGTATGCATGCGGTTTCAGGTTCTATTTCACTCCCCTTCCGGGGTTCTTTTCGCCTTTCCCTCACGGTACTGGTTCACTATCGGTCGATTACGAGTATTTAGCCTTGGAGGATGGTCCCCCCATCTTCAGACAGGATTTCTCGTGTCCCGCCCTACTTGTCGCACGCTTAGTACTCCCGTTGTCTTTTCGCATACTGGGCTTTCACCTTCTATGGCCAACCTTTCCAGGTTGTTTTGCTAAGTCAACGGGTATCACGTGCAGGCTCTTCCCAGTTCGCTCGCCACTACTTTGGGAATCTCGGTTGATTTCTTTTCCTCTGGCTACTTAGATGTTTCAGTTCGCCAGGTTCGCTTCTCTGTCCCTATATATTCAGGACAGGATGACCCTTGCGGGCCGGGTTTCCCCATTCGGACATCTCCGGATCAATGCTTGTTGCCAGCTCCCCGAAGCTTTACGCAGGCTGCCACGTCCTTCATCGCCTGTAATCGCCAAGGCATCCACCACATGCACTTATTCGCTTGATCCTATAACCCTGGACGCTGACACATCCTCAGTTATAAGTTCCCGCGGTGTTTGCTCTGTACATCCGACTAAAAATGTACAGATCGATACAATCTAAACCCTGAGCCTGTCTCGCTTTGACTTCGGGCTGTTACTCCCGCGTCTCGCGCTACAGTCTCGTTTACTTCTTCCGTTTTTTTAAAGATCAAGTCATGGTTTTGCAACCATGAGCGGTGAACATGCTTGTTCTTGCTTGTCCAGACTATCGTCCAAACACGCTCACCGTTCAGGGCTGTTGGTGGAGGTTGACGGGATCGAACCGACGACCCCCTGCTTGCAAAGCAGGTGCTCTCCCAGCTGAGCTAAACCCCCTCTTTTGATCGCTTGGTGGGTCAGATAGGAATCGAACCTATGACCCCCGCCTTATCAAGACGGTGCTCTAACCGACTGAGCTACTGACCCGCAGGCCACCCCAGGCTTCAAACCTTGCCTGGCTCGCTGATCTTTAACATTCAAACAACCGATAAGTGTGAGTACTTGCCTTTTGGCTTGCTCTAGAAAGGAGGTGATCCAGCCGCAGGTTCCCCTACGGCTACCTTGTTACGACTTCACCCCAGTCATGAAACCTACCGTGGTAAGCGCCCTCCTTGCGGTTAGGCTACCCACTTCTGGCGGATTCCACTCCCATGGTGTGACGGGCGGTGTGTACAAGGCCCGGGAACGTATTCACCGCGACATGCTGATCCGCGATTACTAGCGATTCCGACTTCATGCAGTCGAGTTGCAGACTGCAATCCGGACTACGATCGGCTTTCTGAGATTAGCTCCACCTCGCGGCTTGGCAACCCTCTGTACCGACCATTGTATGACGTGTGAAGCCCTGGTCATAAGGGCCATGAGGACTTGACGTCATCCCCACCTTCCTCCGGTTTGTCACCGGCAGTCCCATTAAAGTGCCCAACCTAATGATGGCAACTAATGGCAAGGGTTGCGCTCGTTGCGGGACTTAACCCAACATCTCACGACACGAGCTGACGACAGCCATGCAGCACCTGTGTTACGGCTCCCTTTCGGGCACTCTCAAATCTCTTCAAGATTCCGTACATGTCAAGACCAGGTAAGGTTTTTCGCGTTGCATCGAATTAATCCACATCATCCACCGCTTGTGCGGGCCCCCGTCAATTCCTTTGAGTTTTAATCTTGCGACCGTACTCCCCAGGCGGTCTACTTCACGCGTTAGCTGCGTTACCAAGTGATTACTCACCCGACAACTAGTAGACATCGTTTAGGGCGTGGACTACCAGGGTATCTAATCCTGTTTGCTCCCCACGCTTTCGTGCATGAGCGTCAGTATCATCCCAGGGGGCTGCCTTCGCCATCGGTATTCCTCCACATCTCTACGCATTTCACTGCTACACGTGGAATTCTACCCCCCTCTGACGTACTCTAGCTGACCAGTTCCAAACGCAGTTCCCAGGTTGAGCCCGGGGATTTCACATCTGGCTTAATCAGCCGCCTGCGCACGCTTTACGCCCAGTAATTCCGATTAACGCTTGGACCCTACGTATTACCGCGGCTGCTGGCACGTAGTTAGCCGGTCCTTATTCTTCAGGTACTGTCATCCCCCAGGGGTATTATCCCCAGGGATTTCCTCCCTGACAAAAGAGCTTTACAACCCGAAGGCCTTCTTCACTCACGCGGTATGGCTGGATCAGGGTTGCCCCCATTGTCCAAAATTCCCCACTGCTGCCTCCCGTAGGAGTCTGGGCCGTGTCTCAGTCCCAGTGTGGCTGGTCGTCCTCTCAGACCAGCTACCGATCGTCGCCTTGGTGAGCCTTTACCTCACCAACTAGCTAATCGGACATCGGCCGCTCGTATTGCGCGAGGCCTTTCGGTCCCCCGCTTTCCCCCTCAGGGCGTATGCGGTATTAGCACACCTTTCGATGCGTTATCCCCCACAACACGGCACGTTCCGATGCATTACTCACCCGTCCGCCACTCGTCAGCGTCCCGAAGGACCTGTTACCGTTCGACTTGCATGTGTAAAGCATACCGCCAGCGTTCAATCTGAGCCAGGATCAAACTCTTAAGTTCAAATCTTGGCTTACGTACACTCAAAAGAAATCAACAAGTTGATTTCCTTGACTGTGTAAGCACCTATCTCTTTGCTTGTGGTCTTGCGACCTTTGCCTCGAGACAAGCACCCACACTTATCGGCTGTTTATTTGTTAAAGAGCAGTTGCAACCAACTTCAGACTTCGCTAAACTCAGCAGCTTTTCGCTTCGTTTCGTCGTCTGCGTCAGCAGCAGAGATGCGAACTATACGCACACC
>NZ_JABAIM010000006.1 GCF_012641365.1 Leeia aquatica | reverse complement strand
AGTTGAAACTCCCGGATGGCAGCATTGCCCCCAAGGGCACCATCTTGATTAGGAAAGACCAGCATCTTGGCGTAGTCTATGAAAGTGGTGTCGAGAAGATCATCACCGCCAATCTGGCAAGTGGTACGGGTGAACCGGTTCAGCTACCCGTGCCGGCTGGTTCACCAAAGTATGCGCAAAGCGCGAGTATTAGGACAGGAACGACTGTCCAGCTAACTCAAGATATTGTTACCCCCAGTGGGCATGTCATTCCTAAAGGGAGTGTGGTAACGCAGGTAGACAACACCCTGCGGGTGACTTTACCGGATGGCGCCAAGGTAACGGCGAACTATCAGAAGGTGATGACGGCCCCTCCCCGATTGGTAGAGATCCCAAAAGGGGAGGCAGCGCTTACTCAGGAGGCACAAGCGCTTCTTCAGGCTGCCAAATCGCCATTTAAGGGGCAGCCGCTTACTAATGCGGGTCGTGCAACAACCAAACACCCCGAGTACTTTGGATTTCCTGACACTACAACACTACGTGCTACCTACCGAACAGATAAGCAATTGAATGAGCTAGCAAGCAAAGCATTGGACGAAATTTTGGCTAATGGCATAAGCTCAACTGGAGCTGGAGGACGCTATCCAAATGGATGGGTAACATATACTCTGCCAGATGGCCGAGCCGCAAGTTGGCATGCGTCCGGGGAGTTTATTGGATTTAGAGGGAAGATTTAATGAAAACAAAGAAATTAGTTTTTGAGAAGATAGGCGATATTGATGCTGCCTATCCTTATATTTGTGTTTATGATGATATAGATAGGGATAACCCTTTCATGGAGATTGCGGTCAATGACGATAAGCAATTGCAATACACTCTCTACGCTGGTGATAGAAACGTTGTGTTGGATATGAATGATTGGGTGGAGTTGCAAAGTGTCGCATTGGCGTTTCTGCCAAAGGTATTGGCGGATAATGTAGATTAATTCCCTATGCAGAGTATTTTGTTTTTCACCTATACATCCAAATGATCATTAGAGGATTCCATCCAGACTAAAGGTGGCGTGCGTGGTTGTGGCATGAGGCAAGATTTATTTGAATTGATCGGTTCGGCAAATGATCATTTTCATTTGGCTAAAGGTTTCTTGAATGATGTATACCGTGCGGGAGATTTTGTTGCGGATATAAAAAAGATTTATTCAGGTGTTTCTATGGTGATTAATGAACAGTATTGCTTATTTCCTGACTGGGATGAGTTCGACCCAGAATTTCATTTTGAAGGTGTAAAGCTTGGAATAAGTTGTCTTGAAAAGGAAATTATTCTGACAGAGCAGGAGTTCAAAGTGATCGTAAGAGATGCATGCCGTCGGTACCTCCTGCTCCATCCTGAAGATCGAGAATATCTGAGCGAGATGCTTGCTGAACAGGCATGAGATACGTTTCACTGAGCAAAGGTAATGGAAAATTGCCAGAAACCAAGCAAATTGGAGCATGGTTGCTTTGTTAAAACGATAGCTTAATTTGCATTGCTACTGATTGCTGTGAAAGAAATTTATTAATATAAGCGTATTGGAATGATTGTTGAAATTGATGGTGAACATATTACTTCAGATGTGAATTTTCATAGGGCTATATCAAAAGCATTTGACCTTTCTTCTTATTATGGAAATAACCTTGATGCTTTATGGGATGCTTTAAGCACTGATATTGAAAGGCCTGTGTTGTTGATATGGAATAATTCTTCTATTTCAAAAAATGCGATGCCTGCCGATTTTGATAGAATTATTAAAGTATTGCGAAGGGTGGAGTTCCAGGATGCGCAGTGGAATCTGCCTGAGGAAGAACGGTTTATATTAAAATTAAATTGATTAGACATTTTTGTCCTACATGTGTTTTGCGGGTAATCGTCTGACAGCTGCTCGCTCATGAGAAAGTTGTACGTCGCAAGCTCAGCTCACTCGAGATCACTCATGATGAACACAAGCATTAATTATGCTGAGGTGATGCGTGGGAGCTATTGTTATTATTGGATCGGTAGATTTAGATAACCCTATAGACATAGAATGCCGAACTTCGTTTTTGCATAAAAGCTATTGGGGGGCATTTTCCGATATGCTAGATGAAGTTCTTCTGCCAGATTTTGTAAAAGTCCATAAATCAATTAAGTCAGAGGGGTGGGATTTTCTTTGGCATCTGGTTTTTTCTGAGTTGCCAAGGGAAGAGTTCAACTTGGTTATTCGCCTTATCAAGGCGCATGTTACTTCCTCCCCTCCATGGCACCATCGAGACTATGTGCTGGATGAAGAAAACTATAAGAAAATGGCATTTGATGTGTGGACGGATGAAATTGAACCAAAAATGATGAAAGACCCTCGTTACGAGCCAGCGGCTTGAGGTCCCCCTCTCGCCCGTGATACCGACATCCGCACCGAAGGCGCCAAGCTGCAGGCCAAGGGCATCGAGCTCGCAGCCGCCGTCAACTCGGCCAACGTCCACAGGCGTCTGGCGGCAATGGAGGGCAGCCCCCTCTTTTGGAGGACGACCGCTAACCCCATCTAGATCATGGTCAATGCCAAAAAAGAATGCGAAAGCATGAACTGATCTTTCGCATTCCTTACTTCATCTTCGCATTTAATCCTGATCGCTCACCACTTGTGAAATACACAAGTAAATGAGATTTTTCAGGCAGATTATAGCTTTTTCATACACAAGTACATGAGACAAACAATACAAGATCGTGAGACTAATTTTTATCGCGATCTTGTGTGTAAAGGAATGCCCTGCAACGAGCTGGGGCTTGTCCAGAACTACGCGTGAACTGAACGTTACCTCATCCGATAGCACATGATCGTGCCTGGGCCAAGGGTTTCATTCATGTAAAAGACGCCCGTTTCACGCCCGTTGCGTACCAATGCCCAACGAGCATCCTTCGGCATGTTCACGCCCGCATTAATCTGTGTAGCCCCTTCCCTCACCCAGTCTGCAACCTGGTTTCCAGTGAGATAAAAGATGGTCGCATCGCTACCCTCCTGTATGTCACGTGCAATACGGTTGAGCTGAAGTCCGTTGCCAAGTGCCAGCGTCGGTCGCAGGACATACTCACCAAAGAAAGGATCACCTTGGGTGGCTACCTTGCCACGCTGAAATTTAACTCCGCTAGCCTTGAGGGCCTTCTGTACCTCTTGGGATGAAAAATCGCAGGCGGCAAAAGCAGCTTGTATCGTTTTTGGGGGTGGATACGTTGTGGTGCTTGCCGATGCTGAGAGACATGGCATGGACGCGAAGTACGCACCTGCAAGCATGAGAGAGATCAAGGCTGGTTGACGCAATGGAAACTCCTGTGTGGTGGGGAAAATGAGGAGGTGTCGACCCAGGGATGTGAAGAGGTCGCAAATCGGAGGTTCTGGGGCATACGGACTGGAAACGATCAGCGATCAGCGATCAGCGATCTGGCTCGGCTCATCGCCTCTGCAAGATGACGGTCAGACGGCTATATGCAAGGTCAGCCGCTGCCTTGTCATTCAGGAAAGGAACCAGCAGCTCCGGCTGTTCCAGATCGTCAATGATCAGCCTGATTCGGTAAGTGCGTGTACGGTCACGAGTGCGGGTGATGAACTCGGCCCGGATAAGCTGACGGAAATCGATCAACCTGGTGCGAGTTCCGCTGCTGGCAGCCAGAAGCAGTTTCTGCTGGGTGGGCTCTATCAGTACCATCTGCTCATCAAACAGACCAAAGCTCATTCCGGCTGAAAACGCCATCCCATGCTGGCTATTGGCACGAGCAATAAATGCCGCCTGCAACTGCCGTTCCACCCGCATCAGTTTCTTCAAGTTGAAGAAGCTTAGCCCCGCCAATGCAGCAAATATGGCCGATAGAATCAGTAGCTGGCTGCTGAGCAACGATGCCAGCAGGAACAGGATCGCCAGCAGCGCACACCCGGGGAGCGCAAGGGCCAGCAACATGATCTGACCGCGGCCAGGTGCAAGAGGTGCAGACTTGGTCATGGGGTACTCAGGATATAAGGTCAAATCAAATTATCCTTATTTGGGATAATTTGCAATGGGTGGTGCTATCCACCCATGAAATCCATCCACGACGAGCGCTATAAGCAACTGGTGAAGCAGCTGATCTCCGCCAGGGTTGCCGCTGGGGTCACCCAGACCGTATTGTCAGCCCGTTTGGGCAAGCCGCAGTCGTATGTTGCCAAAGTCGAAAACCTGGAACGCCGACTTGATATTGTGGAGTTGGTGGACTGGCTGGCCGCCGTGCCGATGCAGCTGGAGGATTTTCTGTTGGCCCTGCCTTGGGTCAAACTGGCATGAGCATTGAGGCTCATACCCTCTTGCGGTGGCCCTCCCTGTAGCCCTCTGCTGCGCCGTTTCTGGCAACGATCAAGTTTGGCAAAGGCCGAACCGGGGAAGCGAGGGTGGGATGCCGTTTCGCCAAGCCATCACCCCTGTGGTTGGCAAGTGTGGGTATTCCCGAGCTTCTCGTTTGATCATACCCCCCAGTCTGGGTCATCATTACGCTATGAACATCGCAGCCAACACTTTTGTCATTGGTGACCTCCCCCAGCTCCGCCTGATCGCATGGAACCGCAACCCCCATGATGTGATCACCGGTGAGGAGGTGTTCGACCTCTACGAACGGAACTGGCGCTTCGTTGACGAAGCCACCCTGACACCCCATGAGCGCGCAGTGCTTGATCGGCTGATACGTGAATACGGCCATGGCATCTTGCATGCTTGATGAGACCGTCGACTGCATTCGAGCATCATGCTGATGCGTCTCATTGAGCTCGAATAGATGGCTCAGATCATGAACCATGCTCCAATATGGCATGCTGAACCTCAGGCATGCGTAGCAATTCGCATCCAATGGTGTCCTCTTGGTGATTTCCCTTTCTGCGCAACACATTGATCCTGTACTGAGAAACCGAGCGTTCAGAGCTGCCTGTCCGGCAGTGAACTGGGCAGTCGCTGAGTACCGGCCGCCCCTCCGTTTCTGAGCTGCCTGTCCGGCAGTGAACTACGCAGTAGGGCTGCGCCAGGCACGCCAGCATTTCTGAGCTGCCTGTCCGGCAGTGAACCCACTGGGGCTGGACGGCATCTATTTCCTGATTTTCTGAGCTGCCTGTCCGGCAGTGAACGGCCTCAAGCGCGGCCTGCTGCTCTGCCGGGGATTTCTGAGCTGCCTGTCCGGCAGTGAACCCGATAGCGCAGGCCCGCACTTACTCAGGGAATTTCTGAGCTGCCTGTCCGGCAGTGAACACCAGATTGCGCGGCAAGGATGTGCGGTATTTTTTCTGAGCTGCCTGTCCGGCAGTGAACAAAGGTTGGGCTCAGCATGTCCACCGCAGAACTTTCTGAGCTGCCTGTCCGGCAGTGAACGGGTTCAAATCCCGCCACGCCCACCAATAACATTTCTGAGCTGCCTGTCCGGCAGTGAACGATGCGCTTGTCAAAAATGGTGAGCCCTACGTTTTCTGAGCTGCCTGTCCGGCAGTGAACCGACCATGACGCGATCAGCCCCCCCTTGCCAGTTTCTGAGCTGCCTGTCCGGCAGTGAACATTCAACGAAAGCTCATGCAATGGGTACGCGATTTCTGAGCTGCCTGTCCGGCAGTGAACACACACTCCAGCGGTAGTCCCAGCCGTCAGTCTTTCTGAGCTGCCTGTCCGGCAGTGAACGAGCGGGCCGAGGTTCAGCGGGATGTCTTGCATTTCTGAGCAGCCTGTCCGGCAGTGAACGCAATGGCCGCATCGGTTGCGGCGTTGGCTTTTTTCTGAGCTGCCTGTCCGGCAGTGAACTTTGCTGGCTTTTTAACGTGGCCTTCATGTCATTTCTGAGCTGCCTGTCCGGCAGTGAACGTAGCGTGTTTTTGCCGAGAGTGAGCTGGCTTTTTCTGAGCTGCCTG
This sequence comes from Leeia aquatica, assembly GCF_012641365.1. Lineage (NCBI taxonomy): Bacteria > Pseudomonadati > Pseudomonadota > Betaproteobacteria > Neisseriales > Leeiaceae > Leeia > Leeia aquatica. The sequence continues at coordinate 12,705 of NZ_JABAIM010000006.1, read as the reverse complement.
TCCGGCAGTGAACGGGATGATCCGGCAAGCGGATAAGGGTTTTACTTTCTGAGCTGCCTGTCCGGCAGTGAACGCGCTCGGCAGTGCTCGCCACGGTTTGCTGCTTTTCTGAGCTGCCTGTCCGGCAGTGAACCGCCAGCTCGCGGGAAATCCAGAGGCGGATAATTTCTGAGCTGCCTGTCCGGCAGTGAACGTATCTGTTGCAGTTGAGCGAACGTTCCCACTTTTCTGAGCTGCCTGTCCGGCAGTGAACTGTCTGCGCTGCCGGGTTGGCAGACCCTTCCGTTTCTGAGCTGCCTGTCCGGCAGTGAACGGCCCCCTGCCCCGCTGCCGGGTCCGGCGTCGTTTCTGAGCTGCTTGTCCGGCAGTGAACCTGAACGGCCTTGTCGTGCATGAGCAGACCAATTTCTGAGCTGCCTGTCCGGCAGTGAACCCGCGTTGCGCAAAATCGTGACCGGTCAGTAATTTCTGAGCTGCCTGTCCGGCAGTGAACACCGCCCCTGTTGTTGTTTGAACGTGTGGAACTTTCTGAGCTGCCTGTCCGGCAGTGAACCGCAGCAACAGTAAAAAGAATTCGGCCCGCTGATTTCTGAGCTGCCTGTCCGGCAGTGAACATGCAGCCGATCAAACAGGTTTACACCGTGCATTTCTGAGCTGCCTGTCCGGCAGTGAACGACAACGCCAAAGCCTCTGATGCCGTCCTAAATTTCTGAGCTGCCTGTCCGGCAGTGAACCCGGCGCCGGGGAAAACCTGTCAGCTCCTCAATTTCTGAGCTGCCTGTCCGGCAGTGAACATGTTCCCGCTCAGGATTTGCGTTTGCCCATATTTCTGAGCTGCCTGTCCGGCAGCGAACATTACGTCGGCATCGCAGTCTGCTTTGCGCTCTTTCTGAGCTGCCTGTCCGGCAGCGAACGCGTGAGTGTAGCGCCCAGTCGATCAGCTTCTTTTCTGAGCTGCCTGTCCGGCAGTGAACTGGTACGAAAGCGAATATCCTGATGTCGTGGTTTTCTGAGCTGCCTGTCCGGCAGTGAACTGGCCGTTAACGACGCGTGAGTCATGGAAATATTTCTGAGCTGCCTGTCCGGCAGTGAACACGCCGAGGGCGTCCAGGCCCGCGTAGATGTTTTTCTGAGCTGCCTGTCCGGCAGTGAACTTGCTCCGACTACTTCCGGGGCAGCTCCGTAGTTTCTGAGCTGCCTGTCCGGCAGTGAACCTTTCCAGTGTGACACGCGCAATCGTAAGCGTTTTCTGAGCTGCCTGTCCGGCAGTGAACGGGGAGGAACTGAAAGGGATATAGGCCCTATCTTTCTGAGCTGCCTGTCCGGCAGTGAACAACGGCATTATTCACCCGGACATGCGCGACCCTTTCTGAGCTGCCTGTCCGGCAGTGAACCCAGACGAGACCACTAACGGCCTCATCGTGTTTTTCTGAGCTGCCTGTCCGGCAGTGAACACGTACAAAAGGACATCCTCAAAGAGCTTAAATTTCTGAGCTGCCTGTCCGGCAGTGAACATTTCCACCGCGTAGGCTGTCAGCCAGTTGTTTTTCTGAGCTGCCTGTCCGGCAGTGAACTCAGGCGATTATCTGCATGCAATGCACAGTCATTTCTGAGCTGCCTGTCCGGCAGTGAACGGCATCAGCGCCTACTGCAGCTGCAAGGCAGATTTCTGAGCTGCCTGTCCGGCAGTGAACCGGATTGGCGGCAACCTTGGCAGTATTGGGGCTTTCTGAGCTGCCTGTCCGGCAGTGAACATCCCACCTGCCCCGCCGCCTGCTCCGCTGCCTTTCTGAGCTGCCTGTCCGGCAGTGAACCCAGCCCGCCGACTATCAGCGTTTTCCGGCTATTTCTGAGCTGCCTGTCCGGCAGTGAACGTTTCAGGCCCGCGACGCGGCACAGCGCTACATTTTCTGAGCTGCCTGTCCGGCAGTGAACTCGAAGTAGCCATTTTGGGCTATCTCGATGCATTTCTGAGCTGCCTGTCCGGCAGTGAACCCGGATACCTCCATCCCTTGACTACCCGTCAATTTCTGAGCTGCCTGTCCGGCAGTGAACTTTCGGTATCTCCAAATAAAAACGGCCCCGAATTTCTGAGCTGCCTGTCCGGCAGTGAACGGAAGCGTTGTCCGAGCCTGCGCCGCCTGCAATTTCTGAGCTGCCTGTCCGGCAGTGAACTGGTGCGGGGCATGTTGTCCCGGCCTCCCGACATTTCTGAGCTGCCTGTCCGGCAGTGAACGCCGGTCTCTTGGGTTGATTTCAGGGGTGCGTTTTCTGAGCTGCCTGTCCGGCAGTGAACGTTCCAGTTCATGCCAGCCACGGCCCGCGAATTTTCTGAGCTGCCTGTCCGGCAGTGAACATGGCGTCAATCATTTGGCAGCGCCCCCGGTTTTTCTGAGCTGCCTGTCCGGCAGTGAACGAATAGCGTCGCCGTCGCATGCCGGAATGCCTTTTCTGAGCTGCCTGTCCGGCAGTGAACACCCGGCAGCTGGCAGACATCATGCCGGAGCTTTTCTGAGCTGCCTGTCCGGCAGTGAACTTCCCGCACGCTATGTATTACCGCCCCGTTCATTTCTGAGCTGCCTGTCCGGCAGTGAACTCTGCCAGATTGCCCGCCTTGGTAAAGTCGATTTTCTGAGCTGCCTGTCCGGCAGTGAACGCGCCGTAGTGAAGGACGGTGAAAAGCGCGTATTTCTGAGCTGCCTGTCCGGCAGTGAACAACGAGTCGTCTTGAAGCCACCATCGCCAGACTTTCTGAGCTGCCTGTCCGGCAGTGAACGCCTACGTCAAAATAGCCGTCTGAACTGCTGATTTCTGAGCTGCCTGTCCGGCAGTGAACTGCATCATCTCGCTTCCTCTCTCATCCATTCTTTTCTGAGCTGCCTGTCCGGCAGTGAACGCGTGGTACGCCTACGTAGACAAGTACACGAATTTCTGAGCTGCCTGTCCGGCAGTGAACTCGCTCAAGCCAAAGCTGGCCGTGTATCTGAATTTCTGAGCTGCCTGTCCGGCAGTGAACCCATCAATGCCCCGAGGAAATTCTGCTCAGCATTTCTGAGCTGCCTGTCCGGCAGTGAACCGGTTACGCACCGGTGGATGTTGTTGTAATGATTTCTGAGCTGCCTGTCCGGCAGTGAACGCCCGCACCATGCGGATGCTGGTGATGATCCATTTCTGAGCTGCCTGTCCGGCAGTGAACGTGTGCAAGAACGTTGACGGCCATACCACCCATTTCTGAGCTGCCTGTCCGGCAGTGAACTGAGCCTGCGCGTCAACGGGCTCGATTTTTCGTTTCTGAGCTGCCTGTCCGGCAGTGAACTGGGCGCAATCACTGTTGCCTGTGCGGTCACCTTTCTGAGCTGCCTGTCCGGCAGTGAACGTGGCTCCGGCGATTGCGGCCATGGGCGATGATTTCTGAGCTGCCTGTCCGGCAGTGAACCCGGCAGTGGCCACCGCCCGCGCCCGCAAACTTTTCTGAGCTGCCTGTCCGGCAGTGAACGCATTTCTGCTGCTTGGTATGGGTCTTGACGATTTCTGAGCTGCCTGTCCGGCAGTGAACTAGAAGTCTACCAGGCTGTAGCCCTTGTGGGGAGAGGGTTTGCCTGGCTTGGGCTGCGTTTGCCCCTTCTTTGAGCGGGTTGCGTAAGTATCTGATTTTTAAGGAGCAGGCGACCAGCCTTTAAAAAGGGTACGGCCCGTTGCGGGCCGCGGGGATGGTCAGAACGCGGGCAGGGTGGCGGTGGGGCTCAGGCCGTAGCTATTGAATATGCCACTGGCTGCCTGGGGGGCTGCGTGCTGCGTGATGAACAGGCAAAAGCGCTGGCCGGTGCTTTGGCTGTTCAGGGTCAGGTAGGGTAAATCCAGCCTTTGTGCACGGTGGTCCGGTATGCGCTGCCGGGCTTCCGCCTCACTGATGCCTTTGCGCCGCATCAGGCGATCTCGCTCGCGGGTTGGGCTGCTTCTGGCCTGCTTGCGTTGCACGCGCAGGTAGCTGGCACCAGGTGGTACGGGCTGTATGGTGCCAAGCGCTAGGTGATCCCGCATGCCGTGCAGCCAGTTGCTGGCCATCAGGGCTTCGAGCGCGGCGTCGCTGCCGTGCAGGCGGAGCTGGGTGCCCAGGCTGGGCGGCTGTGCTTTTCCCTCTGCATTGCGGTGGGCCAGCGCGTAGCCGGGGAAGCTGGCGCCGATGTCGCTGCGCTGCTGCTCTGCCAGCGTGCGGTGCAGTTTGGCATACAGGGCATTGAAGAGTAGTGGCGCGGCAAACTCCGGGTCCGGCAGGATGCGGATGTCCAGATAGTGGTTCATGGTCTAGCCCGCCTCGCCAAACACACCACCCCGGATCAGCGTCGCCAGCACAAAGTGCTGCTGTTCTACCGCTGGGGCAATGTCTTTCAGCACCCAGTTGTCCAGCAGGGTGTAGAAGTCCAGCTTTTGTTTGGGCTGGCGGTAGGCCTTGCCCTGGGTGGTGACTGAGCCGTAGGGCTCGATGGCAATGGGACCGTTGGTAGCGGCTTCGCCATACCAAGTGTCGATGGTGCGCAGGGCGTTGCCGATTTTCTGGGAGTGGATGGCGGCAATTTTTTGGTCGTGTTGTTGCACGTAATACAAGGTTTTGCTTTTGTCACCCCGGCCCCGATCCAGAATCAGCTCCTGGCTGGGGAACACTTCTTGCCCGGCCCCGATGCGGACAAAGGCGGTGACCTGCAGCAGCAGGTGCTGGCTGCCACTGAGGCCCGCAGCCATCCGCTGGCCCAGTTCGTCCACCGGGCCGCTGGTGTTCAGCTCGCGCAAGTTCAGGGCCAGGGCGTCGAAGGTCCAGCTTTGCACCGCCTTGCCATCTTGCAGCTGGGCGACATGTACTTCGGCCTGTTCAGCGCCCATGCGGTTACGCCACAGGAAGCGGCCATTGGCCAGGTTGGCGGCATAGCGGCGGGCCAGCTCAGCAAAGCCATGCGCCTCACGGTAACTGGCGACGGTACTCAGCAGCTTGGCACGGTAATCGGCATTATTGCAGGCGGAGGGTTCGCCGACGCCGGCCAGCACGCGCAGGGTGAAGCGGACTTTCAGGGTGTCGGCATCGTGCGGCAGGGTGGCGACGTCTACCCTTTGCAGGTTGGGGTTTTCAATGGCGGCGTCCAGCTTGGCTGGGTCTTGATCTTTGGCTTTCAGGCGGTTGGAGATGGTGCCGCGCACCGATTTGTCACGCACGCTGACAGGCTGCCACTGCTCGCTGTGTTCACGCTCGGCCCAGTTGCCGGCAAAGAACAAGGCGTCGGAAGGGTCCAGCTTGCGCTCGAAGGCGAGTACGGATGCGGTTTCCAAAGTGCTCATGCGGTGACTCCCAAGGGGGTTGGTTCGGTCAAAGAAGGGGCTTGATAATCGTTGTGGCAGCGGTATACCCCGTTTTCCGGGTGGTAGCCGGGGTACCACAGCAGCTGGCGGTAGTCGCGCAGCCGGTGCGGGCTGAGCCACTCGCCCAGCGAGTACAGGCTTTCGACAAAGCGGACCGGGGTGTGCGGGTCGCGGCAGCGGGCTACCGTACCGGCTTCGTAAAGCGGGGTGAGGGCACCGTAGCCCACCGGCAGCGGCACAATCCAGCCCCTGCCCGCGCTGCGGCTGTGCTGCCATTCGGTTTTGCCAGCATCATCCGTTACCGGGGTGTGGTTGATACGGCACTGGCCCAGCCAGGCGTCCAGCACGGTGGCGGTGGCATCTTGCTCGCGCAGGGTGGTGTGGTGTTGCAGCAGCAGGTCATCCCGGCTGACCAGCGCATAGCCGGGCAGCAGGTAGCGGCACAGGCGGCGGAATTGCTGGCTGCGCACATCGGCATCCTCATCCAGACGGATCAAGCGTGGCTGCAGGCGGCTGTGACCGGGCAACACGCTGCCCCCGGCGATACGCAGGGTCTGCAGGGTGCGGCTGGCTTGCTGCGCCAGCTCGTCCAGCTCGGCATCGCTGGCGGCCCGGCGCTGCGTGTTCAGCTGCAGGCCGAACAGCAGCGAGAGCTGCAGGTGGATGCGGCCTTCTTCCACAATGGCTGCAGTACTGCCATCCTTGCCGACCGGGTTGCGCGTGAGGTTGAAGCGCTGCACGTAGTCGCCATTGGTCTGCGCCTGATAGCCATGGCTGACGATACCGACGGCGACGAAACTCAGGCCACTGTCCGCCCCCAGCTTGCGTTGCAGCGCGGTCATCAGCCCGGTGAAATGGGTGGGGCCGGGGTGGCCCCAACTGTGCGGGCCGCTGATGGCGTTGGCGTTTTGTACCGAGAGCTGCGGGATATGCAGCAGGGCGTCGATCTCGGGCAGTTCAGGGCGATTCATGCGATACCTCTTGAGTGCGGGCGGCGGGCAACAGACGGTGATCCACTGCGCGGCGCTTGTGGTCCCAATCCCCCAGCAAGGCAACATCGTGCGCCAGCTCGCGCCGCCAGTGGTTGAACTCGACTTCGCCCAGCGCCAGCTGGTGCTTGCTCAAGCGCTCGGCCCCCAGCCGGGTGTTGAGCCAGTGGGCAAAGCGCTCGGCCAGCTGTGCGGGCCAGTCTTGCCACTGGAAGGCACGGTTGAACTCCTCGTCGTCTTCGGCGCGGTAGGGGTCCAGCCAGCATTGCTCTTCGATGGGCAGCGTACAATCCGGATGGGCGGTCCAGCCCTTGGGCAAGCCATTGCTAAAGCCCGCGCCGAATTGCAGCAGCTCGGTAAAGAGCTCACCCAGCCAGGCATCCCGCCGGTTCCGGATGTGCATATTGTTGGCTTCGGGTTTGAGCTTGCCCAGGTAATCGCGCAGCTCATCCAGCAGACCGCGCACATGCGGCTGGCTACCAAAGCGCACAAACAGGCTGGCTACGCCATATAGCGGGCGGGTGGCCTTGCTGTTCCACTGTGGTGGCAGCGCGGCCAGCAGATAGTTACTGCCTTTGCGTTCGCTATTGAGCTGGGAGATATTCTGTGGCTTGGTGCCGCCTTTCTTCTCCTCGGCCAGCTGGGGGTATTCGTGGTAGCCGTGTGGATGGGCGGCACCGTCACGGCGTGCTTGTCGCGCGGCCTTGGTCGCTTCGCCAAAGCGGTCTGCCTGAATCTGCTCGTACAGCCAGTGCGACAGCGCGCTGGAATTTAGAATCGACAGCAGGTGGAAGTGGCTGTCATCGTGCGCGTCGGGCGGGTAGGCATCCGGCGACACCGGCCAGTAGATTTGTTTGGCCAGCGCATGACAGATGAGGTCGCTAGCCGGTTCGGCAATGCTGCAAAAGGCGTCGCGCCAGGCGGTGGCCTGTTCGGCATCGTCACTCAGCGCGGCCAGCAAGTCGGCATCGCCTGCTTGCAGCAGGCTGAGCAGGCTTTGGCCGGCGTGACTCAATTTGAGGAATTTGTAGACATCCAGCGCCGCAGCATTACCGACCACATCGCTGACCAAGGTGGGCAGCGCATGGCTGCCAACTTCCTGCCGTGGCGGCAAACTGGAGGGCGGGATAAACAGGCTGCTGCCGCGCGCATCCGGGTGGCTGGCTTTCAGCGGATGGGTGACCAGCTGCAGCTGGGTGACCCGCCGTGCGGCATCGGCCAGCCAGGCTTGCGGCTGATATTGCGCGATCAGGGCCTCCCGTTTGGGATCGTCCGCCGCCAGTGCGCCCAGCTTGTCTGCCAGGCGAAGCTGCAGGAACTGCTGTATCTCTGACCGGAGCGACTGCGCTCGCGGCGATAGCGGGTCAAGCAATTTGATACTCCCTGTGCAGGTGATTGGTGTAGAATCACCCTGCAAATCCTGTGGCATGCAGGGTGATTCTGTCCACGATCATGGCTGGGTAGCCATCAAGCTCTTCTGATCATGTGATAGCCAATCACACTCATATCCTCCTGCTGCAGCACCATATGCAGCTTTGGTTATGCGGGCCGCTAAGCCTGTCGCACGGGTTGCACCTGAGTGGGATGGCAGTCCCGCTCACTCACAAAAAAATTAACCTGCTTACTAAAGGAGGTTGGTTTTGAGTTTACGCCTAATCTTGGTGGGCTGCAACAATTGGACTATGATCCACTGTACTGCCGGACAGGCAGCTCAGAAATGCTTGCTAAATAACTGATGCATATAGTGGGCACTCACTGCCGGACAGGCAGCTCACACAGCCAACCCACGGGTTGGCTGTGTGCCTTTTGTGGCCTCAATCTCGTTTGCGGCAGAAGCCTAGTGCCGGATGGAAAGACCAGCCGAGATTGAGGTTGCTACTGACCCGCAGGGTGAAGGTGCCGTAGCGGTAGGCGCAGTCGGTCTCGCTGATGTCCCGTTCGCTGGCAAGGGTGGCCAGCTCGTCCAAATAGCTTTCGTTACCCCAGGGGCGGATGCCTTGCCCGCTGAACAGCTGGGCATCCGGCAGCCGGTGCAGCAGCTGGTTGTTCTGCTGCAAGTACACCTCGCCCCTTCTCTCACCTGCCATCAGCCGAAGCAGGGTGATACCGCCGTCTTCAGCGGGCAGCAGCACCATGTCCCATTCTTCACCATGGCTTTGGCGGAAGGGCTGCTTCCGCTGCAGGCTACCGTGCAGCATGGCATGAGGCCATTGCCAGCAACTGGCGGCGCAAAGCTGCCACTCTTCGGGTTCGCCACGACGGCGGGAGGGGCGCCGGGTCTGGTTGAGGTCGGCGTGCAGGCGGGCGTGCTCCAGGTCTACCAGACTGCGGGTGGGCTGTAGCTCGGGGCGGGCCAGTAGCCGGGGGCGGGCGTCCAGATGGTGGTACTCCTCTTCCTGCAGCAGTGCCGCCAGATCAAAGCTATCCAGTGGAAAGCGGCCATTCTCGAATCCGGGGTGGCAATAGGCGGGCTGGCCGCCGAGTTTGACCGGTTTGCCACCAAGCCAGGCCGTCAGGTTTTGCTGCAGGATCAGCAGGTTCTGCTGCGGGTAAGGTGCGGGCCAGTGTCGCCTCACACGGCCAGCCAGCTGGATCAGCGAGCGCATGGAGGAGGGCTCGGCGATGGCCCAGTTGTAACAGTGGTCGCGCCCGACTTCGCTGACCGGCGATGACAGCACGATGAACAGATGATCCGTGGCTGGATCCGCATCCAGGCGGCGGCGGATGTCCGGCAGGGCGAACAGGGCTTGCGGATCATGGCGGGTGAGCGCTGCATCCAGCCTTCGTTCGATGGCGGAGCGCAACAGCAGCGGGTATTGCGAGTGGTAGACGCACAGGTGAACGCGGGTGTTGTCCGCCGCATCTTGCGCATACAGGGCTTGTGCCAGCGGGTAGAGCTTGTCGATGTGCGCCAGGCGGATCAGGCCAATGCTGACGCGCTTGCCGCTGTGCGGGTCGCAGTCGTGGTTGGTCTGGTGTAGCTGCATGGCACTGCTGAGCAGCAATTGGGCCAGGGGTGGGTACAGTGCTTGCGCGTTGCCGGGCAGGCCGGTCAGTGGCAACAGGGCAGCGGTACGGCGTGGCGCTTGCTGCGCCAGCCAGGTGCTGCGGGTGTGGGCAAAAGCCTGATGTTGCTGCTGGAAGTGTGTACTGTCGGCGCAGCGGGCGGCCTCACGGTGGTGTTCGTCGACCCACATGCAGCAGATTTCCAGCGGCAAGCCGGGCTCGCCGCGATGTTGCTGGTACTGGCTGCGCCCAGCCAGATAGGCCTCGAACAGGCACTGGATGAGTGCAGGCGGCAACGTGGCGGATGACAGCAGCACCCGGCTACCGAGCAAGCCCGCCCAGTACACCAGCCGGGTTAGTGCTGGCAGGTCTTCCACCGAAAAGTCGTCTGGCTCGTCCAGTACCAGATCCGAGCTCAGCAGGCGCAGCATGGGGGCGATTTGCCGCCCTCCACGCGTACTTTCGGTGGCTGGCGTGAGGTGGTCGATGGTGCAGACCAGCAAGGGGGCCGCCAGCAGGCGGTGCAGGCGAGGGTCGTGACTGAGCCGGGTCAGCAGCGGGTGATCCGGATTGCCTTCGTAGAGGATGGCACTGCCTTCATCCAGCAGCGATTCACTGGAGGCCGAGCCGGTGGCTTCTGCGGCAGCTTCTGCCAGCGCGGCCTGATGTTCGTACAACTCGCGGCTGGCGGCACCGCCCACCCGGACGGCGAGCTGGTCTTCATCCAGGTTCAGCTGTGTGCGGAAGGCTTGGCCGGTTTGCAGGGTCAGCGTACGCAAGCCCAGCGCAAAGGCGCAACGAAATCCGCTGTCGGACCGTGCCAGTGCATACATGATGCGGGCGTTGGCCAGCGTTTTGCCGCAGCCGGTGGAGGCCATGTTGACGATGAAGGCGCCGTGGGTGGCGGCCTGTTCACGCAGACTGGTGGCCAGATCAAAGGCTTTGTCCTGCCAGGCGAAGCGGGCGTCCGCGCTGCGTTTCTGCAGGCGGAGATGGCGGCCCAGCGTGGGCAGGCCACGTGCGAGGTCAGGCAGGGCTCGGGCGGCTGTAAGGGCGTGCCGGGCCACTCCGGTGAGATGCTCGGGCAGGGTTTGATTGAACCGGCGTTGGTCGTCGCCTTTCAGGGTGTTGGCAAAGGCGATGCGGGGCGCGGTGCCGGGTTGCCAGCTCTGTTTGACGGTTTGGCTGGAGAAGTGATGATCGGCCAGCATCAGCAGCAGGCGCGCCAGATGCATGGGATAGGCCTGGTCCAGCCAGGTCGTGGCCGAGACGGATACTTGGCGCGCGGCCAGTTGTCGGGCCAGATCGGCCACCCTTTCGCGCCATAATGTGTCGTCGCAAGACAGCCCATAGGGGAAATGCCAGTACGACTCGGTTTCTTTGCGGCTGGCAGGGGTCAGCGGCTGGTTCCAGCTGCTGTCGAGTTTGCTGAGGCCGTTGGCGAGCAGGCTGGCGGTGAGCGTGGTGTCCGCACTGACGGGCAGGCGGTGGTGGGTGAGAACCAGCCAGCCGATGGCGGCAGCCAGCGGCGGCAGGGCGCCGTCGGCAAAGGGGGCGCTGTCCTGGGCGGCCGCATCGAGACCATCGCGTAGCTGGGTGTGTTTCAAGCGGCTCTCCCAAAAAGCCGTCGTCATCTGCGCTGGGTCTTGCAGCCGAGCCAGCCAGCTTGCGTCGTTATCAGATCCGACAAAGGCCTGGACCAGGCGCAGCGATACCCATTCATGCCGATAAAGATTGGGCGCCCCCGGCCCCTTGTCGCGCAGGCGTGACTGGAACGCTGCACAGGCTTTGCCCAGATCATGAAACAGGGCGGCCAGCCCGGCCAGCAGGCGGATGTCTTCTCCGCTGAGCCAGTCGTTTTCATCGGCGCTACGCAGGATATCCTGCTGGCTGGTGTTGGTTGGCACGCTGCCTTCGGCATTGAAACGGCTGGCATCGCCGACAATCCACAGTAACTCACTGTGGTCTCGGCCTCGCAACCAATGGCAGGCCACGGCGGTGTTTTTGCGTGCGGTCTTGCGCAGCAGTTTGCGCAGGGTATCCAGCCCGGCCTGGGTAATCGGCGTCTGCCAGACCCGCTCGCCGCGCCGCTCGGCAAACTGGTCAAGAATGCGGCGGGATTCGGTGAGGGCGCGCTTGTCACATTGCGATACCAGCATCACGTTCATGCGGCGCTGCCCTGCACTTCGGCGATGGTTTTCAGCAGCTCAATCATGTCATCCAGCGCTTCGCGCCGGGTCAACTGGCTGATGCAGTGCTGGCGAAAGGTTTGTTCATCCTCGCCGCGCATGGCACTGATAAAGGCCTGGGGCAGGATGAGTGCATCCTTGATCAGGTCTGCTGCATCAAAGACCAAGCCCCCACGCCGGGTCTTGCCATGCAAAATGGCGAGCCCGTGTGGCAAGCCCACTACCCAGGTGGCGGTAGCCGCGAGCCCATAAGCAAGGTAATTGCCATGATCCAGGAAGCGGTTTGCCGGGTCTGCGCCGCTGCCCCGCTTGGCGCGGGTGAAGTCACCATACTGTGTGGCCTGAGCCGCCAGCCGGAACAGTTGCTTGGACAGGCGCGCCTCTGCTGCCAGCAGGCTGGCATGATCGGCTGCATTGAGGATGTCTTCTTCAGCGGCCTGCAGCTGGGCTTCCAGCAGGGTGGTGTCGAGCTTGAACCCGGTCTCCTCCCGCTTGCGGTTGTCGCCCCAGCATTCACGGATGCGCAAGAGCCGGGCCTGCTGTAACTGCTTGGCAGCGGCGAGCCTTTTTTGCTCATCAAACCAGAACCGGACCCAACACTGCAGGTATTCGGTGGGCCGGTACTCGGACTGAGGAGATTGCCAGGCGATGTCCAGCTCGCGGTCCCCCGCCGTAAACAAGGGCGTACCACCCCCACCGCAAAAGCCTACCATCACCCCCGCTTTGGCCAGTTCGCGCATGGCGGCTTGTGTGATCGACGTGCCAGTACCCAGCAGCACGGTCGTGGTGTTGGCGATGGGGATATTCCAGTAGAGCGAGTGCTTGCCTTGTTCCGTAACATACTCAACACGGCCACCGTTGACCAGGACGCGGCAATGCTCAAGGTAGTAAAGGTTGGCGCGTCTGGAGTGAAGAATGGTCTTGAGGTCAGAAGGTGCAAGCTCTGGCATAAGGGGTCCGAGCGTTTAGGCCATGAAAGAGCGTCAGCATAGCACTGCACATGCGGCTGATGCGGGCCAGGGTCTAGAGTGGTGCGCGGCTGCAAGGCGTGTTGCATGTGAGCGGTGACATGGGCCCACATCTCGCCTACGTACGCCGCATGGCCCCATGCGATGCCTGCCCATTGGCGGGCAGCCGCTTGCCTGCGGCACCCTGTACCAAAGTGCAATGTT
>NZ_JABAIM010000005.1 GCF_012641365.1 Leeia aquatica | reverse complement strand
ACTCCTTCCCATCCCGAACAGGACAGTGAAACGACGTTGCGCCGATGATAGTGAGCAGATCGCTTGTGAAAGTAGGTCACCGCCAGGCTCCCATTTGAAGCCCCTGCAGACAGCTGCAGGGGCTTCTCGCTTTGCGGCAATCTAATAGACTCTAACTTGGACCGCTGTGATCAGCTTTTCATGGCAAGATCGATATGTTTTTTCATGATCTTGGCGTATTCGCCTGATAGTTTGAGTGCTTTCAGACCCTTGTTGAAGGTGTCCACTACATGCTGGGCATTGGCCAGCGCCTTCGGGACCAGTAGATACATCGCGGTTGATGCCACAGTTTCTTTTGAGGGCACAATTTGTTTGTTGGTTAGCCCTGCCGCCTGAAAAGCTTTCTGTCCTTGTATTTCATCTGTCACATAGAAGTCGACTTTGCCCTCGCCAAGTAGCTTGGCGCAAGGCGTAATGTCCTCCGCCTCTACTCGAGTGATGGTGCCACTTTTAAGCATGGCCTGAAGGAACGGACTCACCGCCCATCCTTTCGGAATACAGGCTTTTTTGCCCTGATAGACAGATGGACCTCCCGAAACGGCAAAAGTCTTATCTGTACGAGTAAACACCTTCAGGTTGGTGACAAAGACCGGCTCAGAGAACAGAAATGCCTCAGACCGCTCCGGGGTTTGGCTATACGGGAAGGTTCCTGCATATTTTCCGGCTTGGGTGGCTTTGAAGCCGGCATCCCATTCAAGCCAGCTGAACTTGGCTTCTGCACCTGCAAGCGTGAAAGCACGCTTCACGATTTCTGTAACCATGCCACCCTCTGGAAGCTTTTGATCTGCAAAAGGGGCGTAATCATTTCCGGTTGCAAAGTTAAAGCTTTCGGCATGAGCCTGCAGGACGGTACTGATGAGTGCAAGGGTGATGAGCTGTTTTAGCGATTTCATGCTAGCTTCCTTCCAATAAAGTTACACCTCCACCCCGCAGGGGCTGATGAGACAACTATAGTGCACATACTTAGAAATGGAAGTGAGAGGCCTCCGTTGCAGTGTGGCCGCTGATCTTGCCGGAGTATATGGCTGTCAGGAATTAAACAGGAGGGGAAGATGAATCTGTGGCTGGTACTGGCGGGTGCGCTGAGCCTGCTTGCGGCTGCGCTGCATGTGGCCATCATCTGCAAAGGCCCGGCATGGTATCGCTTGTTTGGCGCAGGGGAGCGCATGGCAACCCTTGCAGAGCAGGGCAAGCGAGAGCCCGCATTGATCACCGCCAACATCGCATTGGTTTTGCTGCTGTGGGCGTTGTATGCCTTTTCCGGAGCGGGTTTACTGCCGCCCTTCCCGCTACTGGACTGGGCGCTGGCAGGGATCACCTTGATCTACCTGTTGCGTGGTGTGCTGCCGATGCTGGCGGCGGTCTTCATGCCACAGCTGCGCACCCCGTTCATGTGGTGGAGTTCGCTGATTTGTACCGTTTATGGCCTCTGCCATGCTGTCGGGCTGTTCATCTTGCTGGTCCAGTCTGGCTTGCCTCGCTACGATTAAGTGGAAGTTCAAGCATCAGTGCCCATGGCGTTGGGGCATCACCAAATGCCACGGGCTGTACGAGCTGGGCAGTGTGCGGGGATGGCATGGCCTGATGAGGCCGACCTTCCCGTATGGCTTGCAGCAGGGCTGCCGGAAGTTCGCGCGCAGGCTTGCCGAGTTTAAGTTTGTCCGGGTGAGTGACCCAGGCACCTTCATTGGACACGAGCATGAAGCGGCCTTGGCCTAAAGGCTGCTTGCCATGCATTTCTTCCTGCAATTGTGCCAGTGCATAGTCGAGCCCCACTACCCCCAGGAAACGCTGGTTGACCACCAAAGGCAGCATGAGCGAGGTCATCAGTACGCTTTGCCCTGCCGCCTGATAATAGTAGGGCTCCATCAGCACATCTCGCCCTAGTTTACGAGGAAGCTCATACCAGGCATTTTCACCAGGCACATCATAGTTGGCTAAGGGTTCGAGGGCGACCTGACCATTGGCACGGTTCCAGTACGGCAAGAAGCGACCACTGTGGTCGTGCCCATCCTGGTTGATGTAGTCGGCATCGTGTTGGTCAAGCGCATTCGGCTCCCAGCCACTGGAGAGGGCGAACAACTCGGGGTAGCGACCCAGCAAGGTGCGCATTTGTGTATTGATCTGCTCACGACTGAGGGTGCACCCCGCCGCCACTGTGCTGACCAGCAGGTGACGCAAGCCATCGGCAACGGTTGCCATGCGGGTAAAGCGAGCAGAGAGAGTGGCGGCTTCGCCAGCCAGAATGGCATCCGCTTTCTGCAACACCGCCTCTTGCTCGGCACGTTCCACCCCCTCTACCGCGTGTCCGGTTTCTTGCTGGATTTGCTGGATCATGCCGCTGATTTCCGCGGTGGCGGTGGCGGTGCGTTCGGCCAGTTTACGCACTTCATCAGCGACTACAGCAAAGCCGCGGCCCTGCTCACCAGCGCGGGCAGCCTCAATTGCAGCATTCAAGGCCAGCAGGTTGGTGTGCTTGGTAATCTGGGTGATGGTGTCGGTGATGCTGCCGATATCCCTGGAGCGATGCTCCAGTCGGGACACCATCTGTTTGACTTGTTCGATGGTGCCGCCGTGTTGCACGCCTGACATGCTATGCCCTCCCTGTGTGGAAAGGGCAGTATAGGAAAGCTGGCCGGAGGTGAAAACCGCTATCGGCAGGGCCGATGCTGGCCATCACCCCTGCTTATGGCGTGACCGGCGCTGCTGTTGAGGCTTGGCGTCACGGCTGTGGCGTTGCGGACGGACTCTGGCATTCTGTGCCTGCAGCATGGCATCAATCTCTACCGAGACCCTGCGCGCCAGTTCAACGGCGGCTTCGCCATCTGGAAAGTATTCGGGCTTGCGGTAGCTGAGCCAAGCGTAAGCGGAGTAGCACTTGCAGGCATCTTCAGCGGCTTGCAGCGGAAAGCGGGCATGACGCCAGTTTTCCTGCTGCAAAGGCATTCTTTGTTGCTTGGCCAGCCCTCGTGCCCAGCCCATCAGGGCGTCACTCAGCCGGGGGATGCGGGTGGAAATCGGCACCAGTGACAGCATCAAGCGTTCTGCCAGTGGCAGGGGCAGTACATCGAGCCAGGCGGCACGTTCCACTTGTTCAGCCAGATTGGCCGGGATGAAGAAGTCGTCGCTCACGTCGATGTTGCGGGCGAACAGCTTCAGCAGCTTTTCCAGTCCCTGCTCACCGGTGGCACGGCTGATTTGCTGCAGCTGGTCAAGCGAGGGGGCAACCTTGAAGCCGGTGTCGCGCAAGGGGTCGATGCGTGCCTTGAGCAAACGCTTCAGCAAGCGGTGCGTACCGTCATCGAAACCCGCCACAAAGCCCGCTTCGTGCATGCCATAGCGCCCGGCACGCCCGGCAATCTGCTGTGCCAGCCAGGGTTCGAGGACCGTTTCTTCCTTGCCATCGAATTTTTCGGCGGTGGTGAACACGATACGGGACACCGGCAGATTCAAGCCCATGCCGATGGCGTCGGTACCCACCAGCACATCGGCCTCGCCGTCGCGGAAACGTTTGGCTTGAGCGCGTCGCACTTCGGGCGACAGATTACCGTAAATGGTGGCGACAGAGAGGCCCGCAGCGGTGATCTGATCCCGCCAGTACAGCACGTCCTTGCGGGAAAATGCGATGACGGCATCACCACGGCGCAGATTACCCATGCTGCGCACCGGTTGCGGCTCCAGCGTGAGTGGCGACTTGCGTTCCAGCTCGATGATTTCCAGTGGGCAGCCCAGCCTGCGGGCGAGCGCCTCAATAGCGGGGCGGGCATTCAACGCCCCGACCAGATAGACACGCTCGGCGGGGGCGCCGCAGACGGCAGCCGTCCAGGCACTGCCCCGGTCGGGGTCGTCCAGCATCTGGATTTCGTCAATGATGGCGACTTCGACCACGCGCCGGGTATTCAGCATCTCGATGGTGCTGGCAACGTGGGTTGCACCCGGGGTTAAACGTTGTTCTTCGCCGGTAATCAGGCTGACGGCGACGCCTTGCTCCTCTAGCCGCTCAAAGTTCTCCAGCGCCAGCAAGCGCAGTGGGGCCAGGTAGACGCCACTGGCGGCCTGCGCCAGATCCTGCATGGCGCGGTGGGTCTTGCCCGAGTTGGTGGGACCAAGCACGGCAATGAAGCGGCGCGCCATCCGGTGCGCGGCGATAAAGGTTTCCGGGTATTGGTCCAGTTTGATTGAGGACTGGGCCAGTGCCGCATTTTCTTGCTCACGTGCACGCTCTGCGGCGGCTTCTATCCGCTCTTCCACCACCTGGAAGCGCTGGGCCGCCAGCTGCACATCGCTGACCAGGGCGGAAAAGTGCGGCAGGGCATCAACGCCCAAACGCTCTGCCAGCAGCATGGCCTTGAACACAAAGGCTTGCACGTCGCGCTGAAAGGTGAGCGCTGTATCCTGCGGGAAGCGGGAATGCACCAGCTCATACTGGCCTTCCGGCCCCAGTTTTTGCCATTTGCCGCTTTTGGCCAGGGTGCCATTGGCGGGGATCAGCTGGTAGCGGACAGTATACGAGCCTGCCTGCACCGTACCGCCGAGTGACAGGGCGACGACACCATCACCCTGTACCAGTCGTGCGCCCAGCAGGGTCAGCCAATGATCCAGCGGTGTGCTGTCCGTACGGGGTGGGGTGCGGGTGCTCAGGGGAAAACCTCAGTTGGCTGGGTCAGGCCGCATTCGGGGTGCGGCGGGCAAGGTGGATGCGGTTACGGCCTTCGCGCTTGGCATGATACAAGGCTTCATCGGCCGCATTGATCAGGTCTTCAGCATCGCCTGAGATCGTATGATCGGCGGCACCGGCGCTGAAGCTGACGCTGAAATGCTGATCACGGTAAGGGTGCCGGATGCAGGCGAAATCGGTGCGGATGCGATCCAGGATACCCTGTGCTTGTGCAGCATCCACGCCCGGCAGACCGACCACGAACTCCTCACCGCCATAGCGCCCGACGATATCGGTCTTGCGCAGACGTTGGCGCAACAGCCAGGCGAGGCTGCGGATGACCTGATCCCCCATCGGATGGCCATAGGTGTCATTGACCCGCTTGAAGTGATCAATGTCGATCATGGCGATGGTCATGGGCTGCCCCTGTGCCAGCATGCTGGACAGACTGGCCTCCAGTGAGGTCTTCGTGCTGGTATGGTTGAGCAAACCGGTCAGGCTGTCGTGATACATGGAGCGGCGCAGCGCACGGTAGCGCTCGACCTTGCTCTTGACTATGGCGTTGAGAAACACCGGGTTGAACGGTTTGGTCAGGAACAGATCGCCACCCAAGCGCAAAGCCTCCACCTGCAAGGCCACGTCGGTCTCGCCGGACAGGTAAACGATGGGGATGGACAGGTAGTGATTGTCCTGACGAATGATGCGAGTGGCCTCCACCCCCGTGCAACCCGGCATATGCATGTCCATCAGGATCAATTCCGGATTGAACTGGTGCAGGGCGTGCAGCACCTGCTTGGGGTCCTGTATGGCCTGCGTGCTGATCTGGCGCTCGTCCAGCGCACGCTGTACCAGTTTGGTTGCCGTCAATGAATCTTCAACGATCAGAATGCGGAACGGCTCCAGATCGACCGGCTCACCCAGCTCCAGCAGGCGAGCGACGATCTGATCCACCGGGGTGTCTTCCAGCAAGCAAATGTCACAGCCACCGGCCAGTGAGCTTTGCAGCAGATTGAACTCCGCGCGCATGGAGAGGCCAATGATACGGCAGGCCGGCAATTGCGCGCGCAGCGCTGCCAGCCGATGCTGCCACTCCTCCAGTTCACACCCTGTTGCATCCAGCAGCAGCATCGGCATGTCATCCATTACTGGCGGCAGCTCGTGATAATGGTGGCTGCTGGCCTTCATGCCAAAGTAGCCCAGCTGCGCCAGCATGTCCTGCCAGCGCTCGGCCTGTTTGGAGAGCAGCCAGATGCTGCGGAAGCCGGGCGCATCCGCTACCGGCCCAGCCTCGCCGTGTACGGCGCGCCGTTCCTGGCGGAGCTTGACGTCGGCCAGGTGTTGTTGCATGGCTTGCGACAATCGTGCCATCAGGCCCGAGATTTCAACCTGAGCCTCCGCGGGCAGCGGGTGATTGCTGTCATCACCAAACAGGCTCAGCGCCAGTTGCTCCAGCGACTGCCCGGCATGAGTCAGCCCGGCCAGACCTTTGTCCTGCAGAAATTCCGTGAGGCTGTTGAGCGAGATGACAAACTCGACAAAGCCTTCAAACTCGGGTCGTTTCCGGTAGCTTTCCCAGCAGGATTCAACGGATTGATGCTTGCCAGCGAGCTCTAGGGGAGAGTAGGACATCGATCTGATAAGTGGTCAGGGCTGCGATTGGGGGCCAGTACATCAAAATAATGGGTTATTGCCGTACGCAATGATGGCAGCACAGCATCCTACCAGCCTTCAGCGGTTTTCGGGGAAAAAACAGCATGCGATCAAGCTGTTGCAGGGCCGGTTGCAGGTCAAAACCACAAAACCGGGCGGACATGGGAAAATGTCGCAGTATCCTGATTCTCACGAAGGTATTTTGATGTCTGCTGTTCAGCAATTGCACCAGCTGTTACTGTTCCCCCTGTCAGAGGCAGAGCTGGCTTCCGGCCATGATGGCGTGGCGCTGTCGCTGGATGTTCAGCAAGATCAGGCGCAGTCCTTACTCGAAGGCGTGCTGGAGCAATATACCAGCCGCTTGGGCAAAGGATACGGTCGCCCTGGCGAACTGGATGATGCCCAGGTCAAGCGCTGGCTGACGGCGCATGCCGTGGCACAGTCGCTGGACTTTGCGATGTTGTGCCAGCACTGGTATGGGCACGCCAGGCAGTGTCTGCAGGGCGGGCCGGTTCCGGGTCATTGGTTGATGTTTGCCCGCCTGCAGCAAGGTTCTTCCGACGTGATCCTGTTGGCCTTGCTGCCACAGAAGCAGGTGCTGCAGATGCAGCAAGGGCACTTGCAGGTGCAGTCGGTGCTGGACCTGCCGTCGATTCAGCTGGCCGGGCGGATTGATCTGACCGGCTGGCAGCAAGGTACCGAGCGCTGCATTGGCTTCCTGCGAGGGCGGGGCGATGGCAGTCCGGGTTTCAAGCGTCTGTTAGGGTGTGAAGACGTCATGGTGCCGCTGAAAGAGACGCAGAAGCTGGTGCAGGGCCTGACCCGTTTTGCAGAGGAAGAGGCGGTTCCTGCGGAGCAGCGCGATCAGGTGTTTGCACAGATGCATGGCGCACTGGAGGCGCTGGGCGAGCGCGGTGCGCCGTTGGCGCTGGATGAACTGATCCAGCAGAGCTGGCCTGAGGCGCCCGCCCGCTTGCAGACGGTACTGGCAGAGCAGGCGGTAACCGATGGCTTTGTGCCAGACCGGCGCGCGCTGAAGCCTTTGACGCGCTTCAAGGCGGCCGGAGAGCACTGGCGGCTGGAGTTCGACCGCCGCAGCCTGCGCAGCGGCGAAGTCATCTATGAGCGACAGCACGACCGGCTGGTCTTGACCGGTCTGCCAGAGTCCCTGCGTGCCGCCTTGCAGGCGGACTGACGGGTTTAACTCTCGACCCGGTGGCCCTGCAGGAAGAGCCGGACCGCACTATGAACTTGCAGGGTCAATTGCTCGCGGGTGGGGGCATCCCAGGCCAACAAGGTTCGTCGGTAGCTGCCTGCCTCACAGAGCTGCATGAATTGTTCGGCTGCTAATGGGCATACTGGGAAATGGTACTGACCGAGCTGATTAACCTGCCCTAAATAATCAGACAGTACACTGACAGCCATACCTGGTCCGGTGGCCTCCACCATCTTCCCCAGCTCCGGAAAATTGACGGCCTCGGCCAGCACGATACGGATGAACGTGATGTGTTCCCGGTTGAGAAGCTCTTCCACCATGTGCATGCCAAACTCGGTCAGCACGCCTAAGGGCTGTTGTGGGTCCAACTGCCAGTCATGGCTATGACTGCCATTGGTCGCATCATAGCAGTCCCCCTGGATCATGGTGGCGAACAGGGTCTCCTTGTTGGCAAAGTAGTTGTAGAGCGTGCCCTTGGAGACGCCCGCTTCCCGCGCAATGCGGTCCATGCTGGCGCTGCCGTAACCAGATTCCAGAAAGACCTGACGCGCGCCACGCAGAATCTGGTCGTATTTGGCCTTGCTGAGGCCCGGGCGTAGCACGGGCAGGCTGTAGCTTGGGTTTTCCACAGCGGGCTTATCCGGCAAAGCCTGCGGGGGCGCTGGAAAACAATCGCGTATCCATAGGGGGCAGTCTCAATTAAGGTTACATGAAGTTATTCTATATTGACTGAACGGTTCGGTCAATGTAGGATTGACTGAACTGTTCAGTTCACTTTGGCTGATCTGAAGGGTATGAGCTGAACCAGCAAAGGCATTGAGCACAGGAGCCAGCAATGAGGCGGTTTGGGGAGTGGGTCGTGCAACGCCCGCAAATGACGGGATTGATCGTGGTGGGATTGCTGACGGGGTGTGCGGTTCAAGTCCCCCAGCCCGATGCAGCAACAATGAACCCGCAAGCCACCCGCTGGGAGGCCAGCAAGCCGGTGGTGGACCCACAGCGTGTGGTGGCGCTGCAAGATTGGTGGGCAGGCTGGCATGATGCCGTGCTGCAGCGTCTGCAGGTGGCTGCGCAGCAATCCAGCCCGTCCCTGCAGCAAGCAACCGCGCGTATTCAGGAGGCGAGGGCGGATGCTGCTGCTGCGGGCGCGGCACTGTGGCCCCGGCTGACCCTGCATGGCTCGGATACCCATAGTCGCAACGAAGTGCAGCAGCCGAACGAGCGCCTGCATACACAAAACCTGGGGCTGGATGCCAGCTGGGAGCTGGACCTGTTTGGCGGGGTGGCGGCAGCGCGGCAGAGTTACCTGGCCACCCAGTCGGCCCGTGATGCCGAATGGCACGATGCCCGCATCAGCCTGGCTGCCGAGGTGGCGAATACCTATGTGATGCTGCGCAGCCTGGAACAGCAAATCCTGCTGCAACAAGAGCAGCAGCGTTCGTTGCAGCAGACGCATTTACTGGTTGAGAAACGCCGTCAGGCTGGATGGTCGTCGGCAACCGATGTGTTGAATCTGGATGCCGCGCTGGCCAATGGCCAGAGTCAGCTGCAGGAGTTGCAATCTGCACGCGACCTGACCATCAAGGGACTGGTCGCGCTGACGGGGGTTGCCGAGCGTGATGTACGTGACTGGGTGGCAGTGGGCTATGCCGGCCAGCCACAACCGCCTGGACTGGTGGTGGATGACGTTCCCGCCAATGTGCTGCAGCAGCGGCCTGATATCCGCATTGCGGCAGATGGCATTCGTTCTGCCGCTTCCGCGGTGGGGGTGGCCGAAGCCTTACGCTACCCCTCGGTGTCGCTGCTGGGCAGCATCAGCCGCCTGCGGGTAGGAAGTGCTGGTGCGACCATTGAGGGTAACAGCTGGTCCTTTGGCCCCAGCATCAGCTTCCCGCTGTTCGACGGGGGCCGGCTCAAGGCGCAACAGGAGGCCGCAGAGGCCCGCTACCAGCAAAGCGTAGCCGCCTATCAAGGTCTGGTACGGCAAGCGGTGCGTGAAGTGGAAGAGGCCTTGGTGCGGCTGGAAGGGAGCCGCATACGCGAGCAGCAATTGCGGCAGGCCGTGAGCGCCTATCAGCAGGTGTACCGGAATACCGATATTTTGTGGAAGGCGGGAAGCGTCAGCCAGCTGGAGCTGGAAGAGGCGCGTCGCCAATGGCGTGGCGCCGAAATGGCGCTGGCACAGCTGCAGCGTGAACGGGTCAGCTACTGGATCGCCTTGTATAAAGCAACGGGCGGCGATTGGACCCATATGCGTCAGCAGCCTCGTTAACTGGACTGGATTGAAACATGTCAGGAGTACCGAAAATGTTGTTCAACAGCAGCGAGCCGGGTGACCCACAGCAGACGGTTTCGCCACGCCAGATGCGACCATTGGCGTGGGCCACCTTGGGAGGGCTGGCCATGATGACAGCCTTGCTGGGCGCATGCGGCCAATCCGGGCAGGAGAAACCTGCTGCCCCGCCTCCGCGCCCTGCGCTGGCAGTCACAGTCACGCAACCCACAGTCGTGAACATGCCGGACATCATCCGTGCCAATGGCAGTATTGCGGCATGGCAAGAGCTGGCTGTCAGTACCGAGCTGCAGGGGCTGCGGCTGGTTGAGCTGCCGGTGTCGGTCGGGGATGTGGTGCGCAAGGGGCAGTTGCTGGCCCGCTTTGATGAGCAGACGGTACAGGCGGAGTTGAAGCAAGCCTCGGCGGCCGTCAATGAGGCGGAAACCGCATACCGGGAGGCGAGGGACAATGCCAACCGTGCACGACAGGTCGATAAGACGGGCGCCATGAGCGCACAGCAGGTCAGCCAGTTTCTGGCGCAAGAACAGATGGCCGATGCCCGCCGCCAAACCGCTCGTGCGCAGCTGCAGACCGTGCAGCTACGGCTGGCGCGTACCCGTGTGCTCGCCCCGGACCATGGTGTGATCAGCGCCCGCCCGGCTACCCTGGGCAGCGTCGGGCAACCAGGGGTAGAGCTGGTGCGCATGGTCCGGCAGAGCCGGCTGGAATGGCGAGCCGATGTGACCGCGACGGAGAGTGTGCGGGTACGTCCCGGTCAAACCGCTCGCCTGGCCGGGCCGGACGGCACGGTACAGACCGGTACGGTACGGCAGGTATCACCCGTGGTAGATGCGCAAAGCCGCAATGTGCAGGTCTTCATCGACATTCCGAGCACCGACCCGGCGCTCGGCAAGCTCAAGCCAGGCATGTTCGTCAAAGGGGAGCTACAGGTGGGCACCCGTACGAGCCTGACCTTGCCGGGCAGCGCCATTGTGCTGCGGGATGGCTTCGCACATGTGTTTGTGCTGCAGGCCAAGAACCGCATTCATCTGCAACGGGTGCAGGCCGGACAGCAATTGAGTGGCCGTGTCGAGGTGTCGGGGCTACCGGCTACCAGTCAGGTGGTTGCCAGCGGTGGCGGCTTCCTCAATGACGGCGATACGGTCAAGGTCGTTACACGCTAAGGCGTTTCCAGACCGTTAAATACAAGAGGTTGCAATGAACTTTTCTGCATGGGCGATCAAGAAACCGATCCCGTCCCTGATGTTGTTCATCCTGCTGACACTGGCCGGGATGCTGACCTTCAAAGCCATGAAGGTGCAGAGCTTTCCGGATGTGGAGTTGCCGATGGTCACTATCTCGGCAGCGCTGCCGGGCGCCGCGCCCGCTCAGCTGGAAAGCGAGGTGGCACGCAAGCTGGAAAATGCCGTAGCATCGCTGCGGGGCGTCAAGCAGGTGTACTCCAAGATTCAGGACGGGCTGGTGCTGGTCACGGTCGAATTTATCCTGGAAAAGCCGATCACCGAGGCGGTGGACGATGTCCGCAATGCGGTCAGCGGGGTGCGCAGTGACCTCCCGGGGGACTTGAAAGACCCGGTGATCAGCAAGGTCGATTTCAGCGACCAGGCGATTCTGGTGTACACCATCAGCGTCACAGGTATGGACGAAGAACAACTGTCCTGGCTGATTGATAACCGTATTTCCAAGGACTTGCGTGGGGTCGCCGGTATTGGCCGGGTGACGCGGGTCGGCGGCTTGAACCGGCAGGTCAGTGTTGAGCTGGACCCGGCTCGCATGCAGGCGCTTGGCGTGACGGCACTGGATGTGTCGCGCCAGTTGCTGATCACGCAGAAAGACGCCTCCGGTGGTCGTACCGAGCTTAGTGGGTCAGAGCAGGCGGTGCGTACCCTCGGGACGGTCAAGACGGCGGAAGAAGTGGGGAATATGGAGCTGGCACTGGTGGATGGCCGGCGCATCCGTCTGAACCAGATTGCGACTGTCAAAGATACGGTGGCGGATCGCCGCAGCGCCGCCATGCTCGATGGCAAGCCGGTGGTCGGCTTCGAGCTGACCCGTTCCCGCGGTGCCGGGGAAATGGATGTGGCGACCGCGGTGCGTGCGCGCATGGCCCAACTCAAGTCAGCCGTGCCTGGCCTGCAGTATGCCGAGGTCTTTGACATGGCGACGCCGGTGCAGGAGCAATTTGATGGCTCCATGCACCTGCTGTATGAAGGCGCCTTGCTGGCCATCATCGTGGTGTGGTTCTTCCTGCGGGACTGGCGCGCGACCTTTGTCTCGGCGGTGGCCTTGCCGCTGTCGGTGATCCCGACCTTCATCGGCATGCACTACTTTGGCTTCACCCTCAATGTGGTGACGCTGCTGTCACTCGCGCTGGTGGTGGGGATTCTGGTGGACGATGCCATCGTGGAGATCGAGAACATCGTACGCCACCTGCACATGGGCAAAACCCCGTATCAGGCAGCCATGGAGGCAGCCGACGAGATCGGTATGGCGGTGATTGCCACCACGCTGGCGCTGGTGGCGGTGTTCCTGCCGACGGCCTTCATGGACGGCATTGTGGGGCGGTTCTTCAAGCAATTCGGCTGGACTGCGGCACTGGCCGTGCTGGCATCCCTGCTGGTGGCCCGTCTGCTGACGCCGATGATGGCCGCCTACATGCTGAAGAAGATTGATTACCACCCGAAAGAGGGCGCGGTCACGCGCGGGTACATGGCGGTCGCCAGCTGGTGCTTGCGGCATCGCCTGCTCACCGTGCTGATGACAATCGGCTTCTTCGTCGGCTCGATGGCGCTGTCGGGCTTGCTGAAAACCGGTTTCGTGCCTGCCGATGACATGTCGCAAACTGCGGTCAAGATCGAATTGCCGCCTGGCAGTACCTTTGAGCAGACCCGGGACATGGCAGAGCGTACGCGCAAGCTGCTGATGACGCAGCCTTACATCAAGCGGGTGTATACCGCCATTGGTGGCGGCTCTGCCGGGACGGACCTGTTTGCCGATGGCGGTGCGGCCAGTGTGACCCAGGCCAGCTTGATGCTTACGCTGGCGGATCGCCATGAGCGGCCGATCACCAAGACCCGACTGGAAGGCTTGCTGCGTGAAAAACTGTCGGTACTGCCCGGCGTGCGGGTCACGGTGGGGCTGGGGGGCAATGGCGAGAAGTACCAGATGGTGCTGGTGTCCGATGATCCGCAAATGCTGTATCGCACTGTCGAGAAGGTCAAGCAGGAGCTGTACACCATCCCGGGATTGGGCGCAGTGACGGCCAATGCCAGCCTGGAGCGGCCCGAGATCGAGATTCGCCCCGATCCGGCACGGGCGGCAGACCTGGGGGTGACGCCGGGTGCCATTGCCGAAGTGGTGCGGGTGGCGACCGTCGGCGACTATGACACCCAGCAGTCGAAGCTGAATCTGCCCGATCGGCAAGTGCCCATTGTGGTGCGCATGGGGCCGGATGTGCGCCACAATCTGGAGCTGTTGTCGCGGCTGATGGTGCCGGGTAGCAAAGGACCGGTGATGCTGGGGCAAGTAGCCACCCTGCGGCTGTCCAGTGGCCCGACACAGATTGAGCGGCAAAGCCAGTCGCGCTCGGTAATGTTCAATATCGAACTCAATGGTCGCTCGCTGGGCGAGGTGGCGATGGCGGTGGATAAATTGCCAACCTTGCAGAACCTGCCTGCTGGTGTGAAGAAGAAGGAAGTGGGCGACAGTGAAGAGCAAGGCAAGCTGTTTGCCAGCTTTGGCTTGGCCATGCTGGCCGGGGTCGTGTGCATCTACATGGTGCTGGTGCTGCTGTTCCATGATTTCCTGCAGCCCATCACCATCCTGATCGCCTTGCCCTTGTCGCTGGGGGGCGCGTTCATGGGGCTGCTGATTGGTGGCAGCGAGATGGGCATGCCGGCGCTGATTGGCCTGATCATGCTGATGGGGATTGCTTCCAAGAACTCCATTCTGCTGGTTGAGTATGCGGTAACGGCGCGGGATCAGGGCATGGCGCGGTTTGAGGCGCTGATGGATGCCTGCCACAAGCGAGCGCGGCCGATCGTGATGACATCTCTGGCCATGGGCGCAGGCATGCTGCCGATTGCGCTGGGGATCGGGGTGGACCCGAGCTTCCGTGCACCGATGGCGATTGCGGTGATCGGTGGCCTGGTGACGTCAACCATCCTGAGTTTGCTGGTGGTGCCGGTGTTCTACACCCTGATTGACGATTTCCAGCAATTCATGCGCCGTAAGGCCAAATGGTGAAGCGATAGCACTTGCCTGCACACTGATCAGGTCCGACCGGACAGGCTGCATCGCCTGTCCGGTCCGTCAGACGCTACAATGCAGGTTTCCCCGTTTTCTGTTTCAGGTCTCCCCATGCAAGCAACTACCCCAAGCGTTGACAGGGTCATCGCCGCGACGCGCCATTGGCTGGAACAGGCTGTGATTGGCCTGAACCTGTGCCCGTTTGCCAAGGCGGTGTACGTCAAGCAGCAGGTGCGCATTGTGGTGAGCGAGGCGCCTCATCTGGATGGATTTCTGGAAGACCTGGACCGGGAGCTGCTGGCACTGAACGAAGCGGACCCGGAGCAGGTGGATACCACCTTGCTGATCCACCCGAGCTTGTTGAACGACTTCCTGGTGTTCCATGACGTGACGCAGATTGCCGAAGAAGCAGTGGTGGAGCATGGACTGGATGGGGTGCTGCAGGTGGCGAGCTTCCACCCGCAATTCCAGTTCGAAGGCACTGAGCCGGACGACATTGACAATTACACCAACCGTTCGCCCTATCCCACGCTGCACTTGCTGCGTGAGCAAAGTATCGAACGCGCTGTGCTGGCCTTTCCGGACCCATCCACCATTTATTGGCGCAATATTGAAACCCTGACACAGTTAGGCCATGCCGGCTGGCAGGCGCTGATGTCCCAACCAGGAGAAGCGGGTGAGTGAACCGCGCAGTTTGAGCCAGCAGGTTAACGAACGTATCCTGTTGCTGCTGTTGTGTGGGGTGCAATTTACCCACATTGTTGATTTCATGATCATGATGCCACTGGGGCCGCAGCTGATGCGCAGCATGCACATCACCCCGGCGGCGTTTTCCTTTCTGGTGTCCAGCTACGCCTGGAGCTCAGCGCTGGCTGGGTTGGTGGCGGGTTTCCTGCTGGACCGGTTTGACCGGCGTCAGGCCCATCTGGTGCTCTATGTCGGCTTTATCCTCGCTACCGTGGTCTGTGGGGTGGCCTCAGACTATTGGTCGCTGATGATCGGGCGGGTTCTGGCCGGAGCGTTTGCCGGGGTCATGAGTGCCGGCACCATGGCCATCCTGGTGGATGTGATTCCGGTGGAGCGTCGTGGCCCGGCCATGGGCATCGTGATGGGCGCCTTCAGTCTGGCAGCCATTATTGGCGTGCCCTTCAGCCTCTACCTCGCGGCGCACTGGGGCTGGCGCGTACCTTTCTTGGCTGTGGCTGGCTTCGCCGTGTTGATGCTGTTGGTGGCCTGGCAGCAGTTGCCCAGCTTGCGCGGGCATATGGGGCGAGCCCCGCTGTCCTTGGTGGGACAGTTGCATGCCATCTTTACGCCACGGCATCATCAAGTAGCGTTTGCCTTGATGTCGGCAGTGATTGTGTCCGGCTTCCTTATCATTCCTTTCCTCAGCCCCTCACTGGTGGCCAACGTCGGCGTGAAGGAATCCGAGCTGCCCTGGGTGTATATTGCCGGGGGTATTCCCACCTTGTTCACCGCCCCCCTGATCGGGCGCTGGTCCGACCGGTTTGGTGCCGGCAAGGTGTTCACGCTGGTGGCGCTGTGTGCCATGCCGGCCATGTTGCTGACCACCTGCCTGTATGGCCCCATGCCTTTGTGGCTGGCATTGCTGGTGTCAACCTCGTTCATGATTCTGGTGTCCGGGCGCTTTACCCCGCTGATGAGCTTGACCTCGCGGGTGGCAGAGCCTCACCTGCGCGGCAGCTTCATGAGTTTCATCAATGTGTTTCGTGACTTGTCCAGCGGGGCGGGGGCAGCGATCGCAGGTGCCATTCTGCTCAAGGATGACGCGGGGCACCTGCTGCGCTTCCCCTGGGTGGGGGCGCTCAGTATGGGTGTCTCATTGCTGGCTATCATGCTGGCACTGTGGCTGTCCCGTCTGCTGCAGGCGCAAGTCAGGGCTTGAATCGCGCGGAAGCTTGCAAACCGATTATCTTGGAAAACTTATGCAAAACGAACAGTTTGAATTGAATGGCGAATACATTGCCTTGTGTGATCTGCTGAAACTGGTAGGCGTGGCCCAGAGTGGCGGCCAGGGCAAGCAGATGGTCAGCGACGGCATCGTCACCGTGGATGGGGAAGTCGAGCTGCGCAAGGCGGCCAAGATTCGGGCCGGGCAGCTGGTGGAATGCGCCGGGGTGCGCATTACCGTGGTGTAAAACAAAACAGGCCCTCATTTTGAGGGCCTGCTGTCGGGAGGCTTGCTTACTTCTCGACGAAGGCGCGTTCAATCACATAGTCGCCCGGTACCCCGACACGCGGGGACACCTGAAAGCCGAAACGGTCCAGAATGGCGGCCGTGTCTTTCAGCATGCTGGGGCTGCCACACAGCATGGCGCGGTCGGTTTCCGGATTGATCGGCGGCAGGCCCAGGTCGGCGCACAGCTTGCCGGATTCCAGCAAATCGGTCAGGCGGCCCTGGTTGCGGAATGGCTCACGGGTCACCGAGGGGTAATACACCAGCTTGTCGCGCACCATGTCACCAAAGTACTCGTGGTGCGGCAGTTCGTTCTGAATGTAGTCGGCATAGGCCAGTTCGTTGACATAGCGCACGCCGTGGAACAGGATCACTTTGTCGAAGCGCTCATAGGCTTCCGGGTCTTTGATGATGCTCAGGAATGGGGCCAGACCGGTCCCGGTACCAAACAGGAACAGGTTCTTGCCGGGTTTCAGGTCGCTCACCACCAGCGTGCCGGTTGGCTTGCGCGACACCAGGATGGTGTCGCCTTCCTTCAGATGCTGCAGGCGAGAGGTCAGCGGACCGTTTTGCACCTTGATGCTGAAAAACTCCAGCTCTTCTTCATAATTGGCACTGGCGATACTGTAGGCGCGCATCAGCGGCTTGCCATCCACTTCCAGTCCGATCATCACAAAATGACCGTTCTCGAAGCGCAGTCCGTCATCGCGGGTGGTCTTGAAGCTGAACAGGGTGTCGTTCCAGTGGCGCACACTGGTCACGGTCTCTTGGGCGTAGTTGGCCATGGTATGAAGTCTTCGCGTGATGCGCTGCAAAATTGATATTGTACCTGAACGGTTTAGAATTTTATTGCGTCAGCGCATGTTATGGCTAGGCTGATTCGTTCTAAGAATATGCAGGAGTCGGCTTATTTTGCGCTCAACCCTCATCCAATGGGTCAAGCTACACCCCGAGGCTCCGCACAAGCCGCAGATGGGGCAACCGTGCAATGGCTGCGGGGTGTGCTGTGCCGCCGAGCTCTGTCCACTGGCACGCTTGCGTTTTCTGAAACGCCAAGGGCCGTGTCCGGCCTTGCAATGGCGTGGAACGCATTATGGTTGCGGGATGCTGCTGGCACCAGAGCGTTACTTGCCGTTTGCAGCTTGGTGGCGAAGCCGCCTTGGCCAGCGATGCTTGCGTCGCTGGCTGGGCGTTGGGGTGGGGTGTGATTCCGATTGTGAAGTGAGCGCGGAGGAGCACTAGGCCGCATGGCATAATGGCAGGCATGTTTCCTTGCGGATGTTTGCCATGAGTGTGCCCCAGTTGTCTGCTGCTGCCTTGCGTGTGCTGTCTTCCCTGTCGGAGAAGCAACGCACGGTTCCTGATACCTACCCGATGACGCTCAATGCGCTGCAATCCGCTTGCAACCAGAAAACCAGCCGCGAACCGGTGCTGACCCTTTCTGAGGCGGAGATTCTGGCTGCACTGGATGAGCTGCGTGATCTGGGCTGGATCGCGGAGCAGAGTGGCGGTCGCGCCAGCCGCTTTGCGCAGCAGTTTGACAAGGCATTGCAGTTGCCCAGCCAGTCGGTAGCCATCCTCACCGTGCTGATGCTGCGCGGGCCGCAAACGGCAGGGGAGCTACGGCTCAACTGTGAGCGCATGCATCGCTTTGCCGATATCTCCGCGGTGGAAGCCTTTCTTGAAGAACTGTCCGAGCGAGCAGCCGGCGCGCTGGTACGCCTGCTGCCGCGCCAGCCAGGGGCACGGGAGAGTCGCTGGGTGCATCTGCTGGGCGAGGTGGCTGAGGATGCCCCGGCGGTCGCCCCATCGCCCGACCTGCTGGCTTCGCTGCTGCAGCGGGTGGAAGTGCTGGAGCAGGCGGTGGCCGCGCTGCAAGCCGGGCGGTGAGTGACGACCTCTGGTGGGTATATGTGCTGCAATGCCGGGGTGATCGCCTGTATACCGGCATTGCACGAGACCCTCATGCCCGTTACCAGCAGCACGTGAGTGGCAAGGGAGCCCGGTTTACCCGCGCCTTTCCCCCCGAGCAACTGCTGGCAAGCCGTGCGTTTGCTACCCAAAGTGAGGCACTGCGGGAAGAGGCGCGGATCAAGCGTCTGTCTCGTCCTGCCAAGCTGGCCCTGGTGTCAGGCTGGCAAGCAGAGTAAGGAACATTGCTTCCTGAGTCGGGTTTCCTATACTGAAACCACCCGTGTACGGACAATGTGGCATGACGCCATCCCCCTCATCATTTGCGGAACCGATGGCCGAAGAGCGCCCTGCGCGCTGGTGGCATCAATCCTGGCTGGTCTGGCTTACCCTGATTCTGGGACTGGGCGTCACCGCACAGCTGGCCTGGCGTGCCAGCCAGGAGCGTGCCGAGCAGGCTGAGCTGGCTTTTCAGGCCTTGACCAATGACAGCACCTTGCGGCTGGAAAATCGCCTGCAGGCCTACATCGCCATTTTGCGGGCGGGCAGTGGCCTGTTTGCTTCGCGGGGCGAAGTCAGTCGGCAGGAATGGAACCTGTTTGCCTCCCCGCAAAATTTGCGCCGCCACTTCCCCGGCATACAGGGGCTGGGATTTGCCGAGTACATTCCTGCCGCCCGCTTGGCCGAGCATGAAACGCGCATCCAGCAAGATGGGTTTCCCGGTTACCGGGTCCGCCCACCCGGTTTACGAGACGAATATACCGCCATCACCATGCTGGAGCCGTTCGACCTGCGCAATCAGTGGGCGTTCGGTTTTGACATGTTCAGTGAAACCACCCGCCGCCTGGCCATGTCTCGTGCGCGTGACACGGGCGAGCCCGCCATGTCCGGCAAGGTTACCCTGGTGCAGGAAACCCGCAAGGATGTCCAGGCGGGCTTTCTGATCTATGTGCCGGTGTACCGGCAAGGTCTGCCTTTGCGCAATCTGGTGGAGCGCCGTGCTGCTTTGCAGGGCTACGTTTATAGCCCGTTCCGGATGGGGGACCTGATGCAAGGGGTGCTGGGCAACCAGTCGGCCCAAGTCTATCTGGAAGTGCATGATGGTGATGATGTCGGGCCGTCCAGCCTGATGTATCAAAGTAGTGCCCCCCCCTTGGACAAGGTTCGCGTGCTGCAGCACACCCTGAATATTGCCGGTCACCACTGGACCCTGCGCATCTGCAGTCAACCCGCCTTTGAGGCTCGCTATCCCCTGCATGGGGTCTGGGTCGTGCTGGGTGCGGGCCTCATGCTGAGCGTGACCCTGGCGGCGCTGGTCGCGTCGCTGCTGGGGCGTCGCCAGCGGGCTTTGTTGCTGGCAGACCGGATGAGCGCCAGTTTCCGCAAGCAAAGCAGCTATATCGAGGCCGTGCTGGCTGCCGCGGGTGATGGCATTCTGACCGTCGGCGAGGATGGGGCCATCCTGACGGCAAACCGTGCCGCCGAACTGATGCTGGGATTGATGCCGGGTGGCGCCAAGGGCAAGGCAGTTGGCGGATTACTGCCTGACCTGGCAGGGGATACCATCCGCCGGATTGCCCATGGCGATGAAGCCGTACGCCGGGCGGTTTCCCAATCCAGCCGGCATGCGGAAGCCCATGGCGAGCATGGTCTGCGCTTCCCGGTGTCGCTGGCAGTGAGCGTGCTGGAGCATGCCGAGACCCGACAGGTGATCGTGGTGGTGCATGATCAGTCTGCACTGCAAGCCAGCCAGTTGGCGCTGGTGCATAGCGAGGCCCGGCTGCAGCTGGCGCTGGAGGCGGCGGCAGATGGCTTGTGGGATTGTGACCTGCTGACCGGAACCAGCTATTTCTCCCCCCGATGGCGTGACATTGCCGGGGTGTGCGAGGGGGCGGTAGCAGGAGGGCTGGACGGCTGGAAACACGGTGCCGTGATGGAGGATCGCCCCCTGCTGGACCGTGCGCTGGCAGAATGTCTGGCCAGTCATGAAAACAGCTTCATGGTGGAATACCGGATTGAGCGGTCTGACGGTGAGCTGCTGTGGGTGATGACACATGGGCTGGTGCAGCAGGATGAGGCCGGGCAGCCAACCCGCCTGACCGGCATCCTGTCTGACATCACCACCCGCAAGCAAGCCGAGCAATTGAAGGCAGAGTTTGTCGCGACGGTCAGCCACGAGCTGCGGACACCGTTGACCTCGATCCGTGGATCGCTGGGTTTGCTGTCCGCCGGTGCCATGGGCGAATTGCAGCCCCAGGTGCAGCAAATGATCGAAATGGCGGCGCGCAACACCGAGCGCCTGCTGTTGCTGATCAATGACCTGCTGGATATGGACAAGCTGGAAAACGGGCAGCTGCAATGTGTCTGCCAGCCTCAGCCGCTGCTGCCCCTGCTGCAGCAATCCCTGACCGCCAATGCCGGGTATGCGGCCCAGTATCGGGTCAACTACCATCTGCGTGGCGATGTGCCGGATGTCTGGGTCAATGTGGATGGTATCCGCTACTGCCAGGTGCTGGCCAACCTGCTGTCCAATGCCGCCAAATTTTCCCGGGCCGATGATGAAGTCGTGATCCGCGTCCAGGTGGAAGGCGACTGGGTACGTGTAAGCGTGATTGATCACGGCCCGGGCATCCCGATGCACTTCCAGTCGCGCATTTTTGGCCGTTTTTCCCAAGCCGATGCCTCGGACAGTCGCCGCAAGGGGGGCACCGGACTGGGCCTCAACATCTCCAAGGCACTGATGGGTCTGATGAAGGGAGATCTTGGCTTCCATTCCGTGCCCGGCAAGGGGGCTACCTTCTTTACCCTGCTGCCGGTGTGTGCTGCCTCTTCTGACACGGTGACGGAAGCGCGCTAGAATCGCGGCTTTTGCCGGGATGCATCATGGCGCTCAGCGCAACCGTATTCAAATGCAATCTGCAGCTGGCTGATCTGGAGCGCGGCCACTATCAGGATTACGCGCTGACCCTGGCGCGACATCCCTCCGAGACCGACGAGCGGCTGATGGTGCGCCTGCTGGCGTTTGCCCTCTATGCCGATGAGCGGCTGGCCTTTGGGCGTGGACTCTCCAATGAAGATGAAGCCGCGCTGGCCCAGCAGGACTACAGCGGTGAGCTGTTGTGGTGGATCGACGTTGGTCTGCCTGACCCCAAACAGCTGCGCAAGGCCAGTCGCCGGGCACAGCAGGTGGTGCTGCTGGTGTATGGCGGCGCGGCGGCCGACGTCTGGTGGGCACAACAGCGCGGTGAGCTGTCCGGGCTGGACAATCTGCTGGTGTGGCGAGTGAGCGCAGAGGATAGTCAGGCGATGACCCGGCTGACCCAGCGCAACATGCAGTTGCAGTGTACCCTGCAGGATGGTGAGGTCTGGCTCACGGATGGCGAGCATTCGGTCACCGTGCGACTCAGCTGTCTGCAAGGGGATCCAGCGTCCCGTAGCCTCAAGGCGTAATCCATGGCCAAACTGTATTTCCGTTATGCCGCGATGAATGCAGGCAAATCCACCGCCTTGCTGCAGGTGGCTTTCAACTACGAAGAACAGCAGCAGCGGGTAGTGCTGTATACCGCAGAACTGGATGACCGCTTTGGGGTGGGGCAGATCGCCTCACGGCTGGGTTTGCAGCGGGAGGCGCGTACCTTTTCGCCACAGCTGGATTTTGGTACCGCGCTGGCCGATGAGCAACAGTTGGCCTGCGTGCTGATTGATGAGGCCCAGTTCCTGACCCCGGGCCAGGTGCGGCAACTGCACCGCTTTGCCCACACCCGCAATATTCCGGTGATTTGCTACGGCATCCGCAGTGACTTTCAGGGCGAACCCTTCCCCGGAGCCATCTATCTGCTGGCGCTGGCGGATGACCTCGAAGAAATGAAGACCATTTGCCTGTGTGGTCGCAAAGCCACCATGAACACCCGCATCGATGCCCAAGGGCAGCGGGTGAGGGAAGGAGAGCAGGTGGAAGTGGGCGGCAACAGCCGTTACCGCTCGGTATGTGCCCGCTGCTTCTATCTGGGCTAAGCGTCAGTCAGTGGAGGGTGACGGTGTGGCAAACAGGGCATCGGTAAAGCCAAACTGTTTGAGGTCACGGATGCGGGTGGGGTAGAGGGTGCCCCACAGGTGGTCGCATTCATGCTGGACCACGCGGGCATGGAAGCCTTCTGCCACCCGGTCAATCGGCTGGCCATCCGGGTCCTGGCCCTGGTAGCGAATGCGCACATGGCGTGGCACCTTGCCACGTAAACCGGGTACCGACAGGCAGCCTTCCCAGCCCTCTTCCTCGACCTCGTCCAGCGGGGTGATGACCGGATTCAGCAAGACGGTATAGGGGACGGGCGGGGCTTCCGGATAACGTTCGCTACGCTCAAAACCAAAGATCACCACTTGGCGGGACACCCCAATCTGTGGCGCGGCAATCCCCACACCACCTTCCGCCAGCATGGTGTCGTGCAGGTCTTCAATCAGCGCACGCAATTCGAGGCTGCCAAACCGGGTTTCGGGTTCGGCGTGCAGCAGCAGGGTGGGGTGGCCCATTTTCAGGACGGGGCGGATGGCCATGCGGGTCTACCTGAGTGCAATGCCGCTATTGTGCCATGCCGCCCCAACCCCCGCACTACTGACCGGTCGGGTGAGCAAGGTTGAACAGAACGCAGTATAGTGAACGCCTTTTCCCGTTTGAGTGGTCCGGCATGCAGCGCACTGTATTTGAAACGCCGATACTGCGGCATCTGTTTGTACTGGTATCCCGTGTCGGGCTGTGGCTGAGTGGCTGGAAGCTGGATAACCCGTTTCCGGCGCACCAGAAATATGTGCTGGTAGTCGCCCCTCACACCAGCAACTGGGATTTCCCAATCGGCTTGGCATTGTGCTTTGCTGGAGGTGGCAAGCCACGCTGGCTGGGCAAGCACTCCCTGTTCAAGGGCCCTGCCGGGCCAGTCATGCGCTGGCTGGGCGGCATCCCGGTCAAGCGCGATCGTGCTTACAATCTGGTGGAGCAACTGGTCGAGACGGTGGCGCGCTATCCGCAGCTGACTCTCGCCATCACCCCGGAAGGCACCCGTGGTGTGGTGCAAACCTGGAAAACCGGCTTCTACCATGTGGCGCTGGGGGCGGCGGTGCCCATGGTACCCGCCTATCTGGACTACCGGCGCAAGCGTGGCGGCTTTGGCCCGGCCATCATGCCCAGCGGCAATATGGATCAGGATCTGGAACAACTGCGCGCCTTCTACCGG
Source organism: Leeia aquatica (assembly GCF_012641365.1). NCBI lineage: Bacteria > Pseudomonadati > Pseudomonadota > Betaproteobacteria > Neisseriales > Leeiaceae > Leeia > Leeia aquatica. The sequence continues at coordinate 181,847 of NZ_JABAIM010000005.1, read as the reverse complement.
AGCATCACGCCCAAGCGGGCGGAAAACTGGCAGGCGGAGTGGCAATGGCGGCGTGATTGATCTCAACAGAATTGTCCGCCTGATTTCTATCCGGCTGTACCTGTACCTTGCATGGTCATCCACGCATGATGGTTCTTTAGCAAGGACCATTCATGACCCGCGCCACCCGCCACCACCCGGACTGGACCCTCGCCGCCATGCTGGCTGCGTTGGCCATGCTGGGGCCGTTCTCGGTTGACACCTATCTGCCGGCCTTCGCGGAAATTGGCCGTACCTTGCATGCAACGCCCTTGCAGGTGCAGCAGACCTTGTCGGTCTACATGCTGGCCTATAGCGCCATGATGCTGTGGCATGGCTCGATTTCCGATGCCGTCGGGCGCAGACCGGTGATTCTGGTGTCGCTGTTTGTGTTTGCGATAGCGACTCTTGGTTGCGCAGCCTCTTACCGCATCGAATACCTGCTGGTGTTCCGGGCGTTACAGGGCATGTCTGCCGGAGCCGGGATTGCGGTGGGCAGAGCGATGATTCGCGACCGCTTTGACGGCCATGTGGCGCAAGTGCTGATGTCCCGCGTCACCATGTTGTTTTCCATTGCGCCGGGCATTGCCCCGATCATCGGGGGCGCCCTGCATGTGGCGTTTGGCTGGCATTCCATCTTCCTGTTTGTCGGCCTGGTGGCGACCATCTTGTTGATGGTGTGCTGGCGGGCACTACCGGAAACCTTGCCCCTGCATCAGCGCCAATCACTGGCTCCGCATGCGCTGCTGGAGGGGTATCGCGACTTGCTGACCCACGGGCGTTTCCTGTTGCTGGTGGCCTGCGTGGCCCTCAATTTTGGTGGCTTGTTCCTCTACATTTCCTCCGCTCCGGTGTTTCTGGTCCATCATCTTGGGCTGAAGGAAACCCAGTTTGGCTATATGTTTGTACCGGCCGTGGTGGGGATTTTCCTTGGCGGCTGGCTATCAGGCAGGCTGGCGGGCAAGCTGACACCGATGCAGGTCATGCGACTGGCGTTTGCCATGCTGGGCGGAGCGGCCCTGTTCAACCTGCTGCACAGCTGCTGGGGGCAGCCTTCGGTTTGGCTGAATATCGGGCCGCTGATGGTGTTCAACATCGGCATGTCGCTGGGCAGTGCCACGCTCACGCTGCTGGCACTGGAGTGCAACCCGTCCCGACGGGGCATGGTGGCCTCTTTGCAAGCCTCTTTGCAGGTGGCGTTTTCGGCCGTGGTTAGCGGTGTGCTGTCCCCCTGGCTGTCACCCTCCCTGGCGGGATTGTCAGCGGGCATGCTGGTGCTGAATGTACTTTCCATCACCGCTTGGTATGGTTATACCCGGCTGGCCGCGCGGGAAACCGGGGTGCCGTCTCAGGGGTAACGCCGCAGGAAGTCCGCTTCACTGCGCTGGTAGGCTTTGGAGCGCCGCACTTTGGGGAAAGCCGCCCAGAGCTGCTGTGCCAGTATCGGGTTGCGCTGGAACCAGTCTTTGGCCAGGAGCAGATAGAGCTTGCCGGTGGCCACTTCGGGGTGGGCTTGCTCGATGGTGGCCTGCAACTTTGGGGTGTGCAGCAGCAGATAGTCCGCCACCGAGCGGGGCAGCAGGCTGGCCTGCACCCGGCCGGCGGCCAGCTTCTCCAGATTCAGGATGACCGTACTGGCGCCATCATCCACCTCCACGCCTTGCTGCCGCATGGTCAGGGTAATGGCGGCACCTGATGAGATGCCCAGTGGTCCGTTCAGTCCGGTGAAACGGCGATTTTCCCAGCCTACCGTATCGCCTTTGCGGCGGTACAGTGCATAGGTCCACTCCAGCGTTGCCAATCGCTCATCGGGTAACCCATCCTGATCTTTCAACGGGAACACCCCCATCTGGCTGCGCTCCGGGGTAAAGGGCGAAGCGAGGAAACCATCCACCAGATTGTGCTGCAGCTCTTGCAGGCATCGGGTAATGGGGCGGTGCACCACCTCCAGCGACATATCCAGCTGATCAAAAACCATATTGGTCAGGCGCACCGCGGTGCCATCCCGCCCTTGCAGGACCATCAAAGGGTAAAAGTCCTGCTCGGGAACGCACAGGCGGAAGGCATGGACGGGGAGTGCCGTGAGCCCCAGCAAAATGGAGACAGCGAATAAGCGGATCATGTCGGTTCCAGCGGCATGGTGCAGGGTGGGACATGCTCAGTGTAGCGGGGTCAGGCGCACCCTGCCTGCCGTATGTCGGCAAAGGGCGTACAATGCGAGCTTTCATTGAACGGCAGCATGGCATGGTGCAGCGCCCGGCGCTGGTGTGCGTGGACCTGGAAACCACCGGTGCTTCGGTGGAGCGGGATCGTATCACCGAAATAGGACTGGTGGAGGTGCTGGATGGAGAGGTGCAGGCGTGGAGCAGCCTGGTCAACCCGCAGCAAGCCATCCCGCCTTTCATTACCCGGCTTACCGGCATTGACGATGCCATGGTGGCAGACGCACCGCGTTTCGACGCGCTGGCGGAGGAGGTCTGGTCGCGGCTGCAGGGCAAGCTGTTCGTCGCCCACAATGCCCGTTTTGACTATGGCTTCCTCAAACAGGCGTTTGCCGGTGTTGGGCTGACGTTTCGGGCGCCTGTGCTCTGTACCGTCAAACTGTCGCGCAAGCTCTACCCCCAACATTACAAACACAATCTGGATGCGCTGGTGGAACGGCACCAGTTGCCGTCAGACGCGACCCGCCATCGTGCGCTGAGCGATGCTCGCCTGCTGTGGCACTTTCTGCAGGCCGCTGAAGCGGAGCTGGGGGCGGAGGTGGTATGGCAAGCGGTGGCCGAGATGCTGCAAGGGCCGGTATTGCCGCCGGGACTGGATGCGGAGTCGCTGGACCAGCTGCCGGATGGCCCCGGGGCCTATCAGCTGTGGGGCGAGCAGGGGCCGCTGTATGTGGGCAAGGCCAGCCACCTGCGCAAACGGATACTGACTCATTTCAGTGACAAACCGACCAAGGGCTTGCCACCGGGGCTGGGCGCGCAGGTTCGCCGCATCGAGCATGTCAGTACCTGTGGCGAGCTGGGTGCCAGCCTGCTGGAGGCGCAATGGGTGCAGCAACACCAGCCTGCCGCCAATCCGCAGGGGCGCGCCGGAGCGGAAGTGTTGAGCTGGGTACTGCAGCGAGTGGGAGAAGAGGTGTTTCGACCCGCTCTGGTATCGCTGCGTGACCCACTGCCGGACGGGCAGGCCTGCCACGGCCTCTACCGCAGCCCGCGTGAGGCGCAGCAGGCCCTGCGCAAGCTGGCGGAACGCTACCAGCTCTGTCTCATCCATCTTGGGCTGGAGCAGCCGGGACGCCAAGTCAATAGTCCCTGCTTTGCCTTCCAGGGGCGCAAATGCGCGGGGGCCTGCGTCGGGCGGGAACCCTTGTCTTTTCACAGCGCCCGACTGATGACCGCGCTGGGCAAGCTGCGCCTGGCAGAGTGGCCGTATCCAGGGCCCGTTCTGTTGCAAGAGCCGGACAGCAGCGGCCTGCATGCCGATTGGCATGCATTGTACCAATGGCGTTATCTGGGCTCGGCGCCCACTGAGGCAGCGGCTATCGATCTGTTGCAGGCCCCGTTGCCTCCGTTTGATGCTGAGCTGTATCGTATTTTGCAATCCACCCTGCGCCGTTATCCGCAGGACCGGGTGCATCGCGTGTTGGTGCGCCCATCGCGACAAGGAGGTATGTAGCCCATGGTGATCTTTCGTACGCTTGGACGTCCCCTGTGTGGGCTGGCACTGTTGTTGGCGCTACCGGCCTGGTCGGCAGAGGCCCCAGCCCACCTGACGCTGGTACGCAGCCTGCTGGGCAGCCTGAGTGCCGGGGCCAGCCACTATCAACATCAGAGTCAGATCACCTGGCCGGATAGTGGCAAAGCGACGGCGTATACCGACTGCAGCGGTCTGGTGAATGGCTTACTCTCGCGGACGCAGCCCAAGCTGCTGGCCAGCCTGCGTAGCCGGGCCGGCCGTGAGCCACAGGCCATTCATTACTTTCAGGCGGTGGCCGAGAACCAGGGTTTTCAGGCCGTCACCCGGGTGCAGAACCTGCAGCCGGGGGATTTGATCGTGATTCGTAATCCGCCTGAGGATGATGATACCGGTCACATCATGATCGTGGATGAGGCACCGGTTGAGTCCGGCGGCTCCAGCCCACCCAAGGTGCCGGGCACCTACCAGTGGCAGGTCAAGGTGATTGACTCGAGCAAGTCGGCGCACGGCCCGCGCGATAGTCGCGCGCTGCCGGGTGGCAATGCCAACGGTGTCGGGCGCGGTACCATCCGCCTGTATGCCGATCTGAACGGTGTACCACTGGGGTATACCTGGAGCACCTTGCCGGTGTCCGACTATATTCCGCAAGCCAGTAAAGCGCTGTTGATGGGCCGTATCCAGGCCCAGCCCTAAGGAGGGATGATGTCTGTTTTGAAGCTGCATGCCGTGCTGTTTGACATGGATGGGCTGATGCTCGATACCGAGCGCATCGCTCAGCAAGCCGGCATGGATGCCTGTGCGGATCACGGTTATGTGATGGATCGTTCGCTGGCCATGCAACTGGTGGGGCGCAATTCGCGCGATACCGACCAGATACTGGCCGCGCATTTCGGTTCGGGTTTCGATCCGCTGGCGGTGCGTGAGCGCTTCAAGGCGCGTTATGAGGCGGCGCTGTTTGATGGCGGACTGCAGACCAAGCCCGGCTTGTTCGAGCTGCTGGACTGGCTGCAGCGACTGAACATGCCGCGCGCCGTGGCCACTTCCACCCGGCATGATATGGCGCTGCGCAAGCTGGCGCATGCCGGCGTGCAGCGCTACTTTGAACATGTGATCGGCGGCGATCAGGTCAGCCGTGGCAAGCCGGAGCCCGACATCTTTCTGGCCGCCGCCGAGCGGCTGGGGGTGGAACCGGCGCACTGCGTCGTGCTGGAAGATTCCGAGCCTGGGGTCCAGGCCGCTCTGGCCGCAGGCATGACCCCACTGATGGTGCCGGACCTCAAGGCGCCTTCCAGCGCGCTGCTGGCGCATGGCATCACCGTCTGTAATTCCCTGCATGCGGTAATGCGCCATCTCTCGGCGCGCTGCCAGCTACCGCTTTAATTATCTTGCATGATGGTGGGGGAGGGGCACGCGTTGGCAGCGTGCCCCCCATCTGGTAGCATGTCCGAAAACCGCATGATGGATTTGTGTTTCACTATGCGGAATTAACAATGCAGCAGTGGGCTGCAGCTGAGGCAGACATGACCCCTATCCCCCATCACGTAGAAGAATTGCTCGACAGCCACCACATCCGCGAAGTGGAGTGCATTTTCCCGGATATCAACGGTGTGCCTCGCGGCAAGACCCTGCCCGCTGCGGCCTTTGCCGCGGGCCAGGAGCTGCGGATCGCCCGTGCAGTACCGATCCAGTCCATCACCGGAGATTACCCGGACTACCAGTTTTATGGCGAACATGACCCGGATGCGCGACTGCAGCCGGATTATGCAACCCTGCGCCCGGTGCCGTGGGCGAGGGTACCGCGTGCGCTGGCCATCCACGACTGCATGGACAGTGATACCGAGCTGACCCCGCTGGCGTCCCGCTCGGTGCTCAAGAGCGTGCTGGCCCGCTATGCCGGTCGCGGCTGGACGCCCATTGTGGCCCCTGAGCTGGAATTCTACGTGCTGGCCCCGAACCCGGACCCGAACCAGCCGCTGCAACCGCCGCTGGACCCGCTGGGACGGCGTGAAGTGGGGCAGGCTTCCTTCAGTTTCTCGGCCCTGAATGCCTTTGATGGCTTCTTTGACGACCTGTACGCTGCCCTGCCGGTGCTGGGCATTGATGGTGATACCTTCGTTCACGAGATGGGGCCGGGCCAGTTCGAGATCAATCTCAAGCACGGCCCTGCGCTGGAGCTGGCCGACCAGACCTTCCTGTTCAAGTATGCGCTGCGTGAAATTGGCGCTCGCCACGGCTTGCTGGTGGTGTGCATGGCCAAGCCGATTGCCGGTGTGGCGGGCAGCTCGATGCACATTCACCAGAGTGTGGTGGATGAGCAGGGGCGCAATGTGTTCAGTGGCGAAGATGGCGAACCCTCGGCGGCGTTCTATGGCTTCATTGCTGGTCAGCAACGCTATCTGCCGGATTTGTTGCCGCTGTTTGCCCCGCACGTCAATTCTTACCGGCGCTTTGTCAAAGGCTCCGCCGCGCCGATCAATCTGGCGTGGGGCTATGACAACCGCTCGGTGGGTCTGCGCATTCCCCTGTCCGGGCCGGCGGCGCGTCGGGTAGAAAACCGCCTGCCGGGTTGCGATGCCAACCCCTATCTGGCACTGGCCGCCAGTCTGGTCAGCGGCTGGCAGGGCATGGCTGAAGGCTTGCAGCCGGATGAGCCCGCCACCGGCAATGTCTATGGGGAGGCGGTCACCCTGCCGCGCACGCTGGACGCCGCCTTGCAGCGCATGGAAGAGCAGGGGACAGCCGAACGCTTGTTCGGTGCCGAATTCACCCGCGCCTTCATTGCCAGCAAGGAAATGGAGCTGGCCAGTTTCTACAATGAAATCACGCCGTGGGAGCGGCGTTATCTGGCCGGGCAGGCCTGAAGCAGGCCATGCCCATCGGCAGGCCCTTTGGCAGCATCACGCTGCCGGGTCTTGCTCCCCATCCACATAGACCCATAGTCCGGCTTCGCGCTCGAAGCGGCTGCGCTCATGCAATCGCCAAGCGCGGCCGCCGACCTTGTAGCGGGCGGTAAAGCGCACTGTCGCGTGGTCCGCATCCTGCTGCTGATGCTCGTGCACGGTCAGCCCCAGCCAGCGGCTGTCATCCGCTGCCAGATCGAGCTCGGCAGGACGGGTACGGCTGTGCCAGCTGGCCAGCAGCCAGTGAACGTCTTTCAGCACATAGGCGGTGTAGCGGGAGCGCATCAGCGCTTCCGCGGTTGGCGCCGCTTGCTGGCCGTTGAGGATGGGCTGGCAGCACTGCATCAAAGGCAGCGTGCTGCCACAAGGGCAATCGGGGGCAGGCGTCGGGGTGGGTTTGCGCTTCATGCGCCCTAGTGTACCCGAAGCCGGCGTTGCCGTTTACTGCGGCAGCTTCTGGCTCTGGCGGTCGTGCGCCAGGCTGTCCTCACGCACATGGCGTCGCACGAAGAAGAACAGATAAGTCGCCATCACCAGAATGAAGGCAATGACCGCCATGCTGAGTAAGCCGATGTCTGTGGTGAACAGGACGGTGATCCATTGCGGCATGATGATTACTCCATGTGAAATGAAAGCGGTACCCGAGTTCGGGGCATGCCTCCATCTAACGCCGGTCTGAACGGTTTGCACTTGATCCGCGTCAAATTCCCCTCTCGCTCAAGGGGTTATCTGCACGCGGCTTGCGCAGTCGCAAACGGGGGCCTCCAGAATCCGCTTGTCGTCCCCCGTGCGGAAGAGGACAATCCGCTGCCATATTGTCTTTGCCAGAGCCTCGCATGCGCCGTACCGTCTCCTTGTCGTCAGAGTTGCCCATTACCGGCCTGCTGGCCTATTGCCGCGCCGGGTTTGAGGCGGAGTGTGGTGAGGAATTGCTGCAGGCAGGGCTGAAACTCGGCTGTCAGGTGAGTGTAGAGGCGGAGGCGGGCAGTGGTTTTGTGCGGCTGTGCAGTGTGCGTCCGGACCGCCGTTTGCAACAGGTACAATGGGCCGACCTGATCTTTGCGCGGCAGCTGCTGCTGGAGGTGGGCGAATTGACCGGTCTGCCGGAGCGCGACCGTTTGACCCCCTTGCTGACGGCGCTGCAGGGTTTGCCTCTCAAAGTGGGCTCCGTCTGGCTGGAGACGGCAGACACCAACGAAGCCAAAGAGTTGTCCGGGTTCTGCCGCCGTTTTGGTGACAAGCTGGCTCCTGCGCTGCAGCAGGCCGGTGTGCTGGTGGGGCCGGAGGATGGTGTGCGGCTGGTCCTGTTCTGGCGTAACCACGGCCAGGTGCATCTGGCACTGGCCATGCCAGGCAACCGCAGCGAATGGCCGCAAGGCATTCCACGTCTGCGCATGCCGTTTGAGGCACCGAGCCGATCGACCCTTAAACTGGCAGAAGCCATCCAGGTGTTCATGAGCGCTGAAGAGGAACAGCAGCGTTTCAAAAGCAGCATGCGTGCGGTGGATCTGGGCGCGGCCCCCGGGGGCTGGACCTGGCAATTAATTACGCGGGGGCTCAAGGTGCTGGCGGTGGACAATGGCCCACTCAAAGGCAATGTACAAGGTCACCCGCAAGTGCGACACTTCCGGCAGGATGGCTTCCGCTTCCGGCCTGACCAGCCGGTCGACTGGCTGGTGTGCGACATGGTAGAGCAGCCGGTGCGGGTGGCGCGCCTGATGGCGGACTGGCTGGCCGACGGATTGGCGCGCGAAGCAATCTTCAACCTCAAGCTGCCGATGAAAAAGCGTCTGGCGGAAGTGGAGCGTTGCTTTGACGAAATCCGGGAGCGCCTGAGCGGGGTGCCGCATCAACTCGAAGCAAGGCAGCTGTATCACGACCGCGAAGAGATCACGGTCTACCTCCGGCGCCTGTCGTCCCGGAAGCGGTAACCATCCTTAACCTTTGCCGACTGTACAGTCGGTCAGCAACTTTGAATAATGCAACACGCTGTGTGTCCCATATTGAAGGAGGTACCCGATGTTGAAAGAGTTCAAAGAGTTTGCCATGAAGGGCAATGTGGTCGATCTGGCGGTGGGCGTCATCATTGGTGCTGCCTTTGGTGCCATCGTCAAATCGCTGGTGGACGACGTGATCATGCCGCCGATTGGCATGCTGTTGGGTAATATGGACTTTGCCAACCTGTACTGGGTGCTGAAAGAAGGCACCAAGGCCGCCGCACCGTATGCCACCCTGAAGGAGGCGACCGATGCCGGCGCGGTGGTGCTGCGTTATGGTGCCTTCATCAATACCATCGTCAACTTCCTGATTGTGGCGTTCTCGGTGTTTCTGGTGATCAAGCAGCTGAACCGCTTCAAGAAAGCAGAAGTGGCAGCGCCTGCGGCCCCGGCAGAACCCAGTGAAGAAGTGCTGTTGCTGCGCGAAATTCGCGACAACCTGAAGCGTTGAAAACGCAGCCGCGCAGGGTACGAATGCTGCATAGCAAAAAGTGCTTGATTTTTATTGAGAAAATCATTATAGTCTCGGGCTGTCTGTCCTGAGGGGCAGCAGCCCGGTCTGTTTCCGGGGCTTCAACATCGAACCCTGACTGTATTCCGTGGCCTTTCTGGCTGCGTGTCTTGCCACATTGAGATGTGGTTCTCCGGTTAGCGTCGATGTCGTGCGCTAGCAATCTGTCCGAATTCTTGTGTCTGCAGCCAGCCCGTTGCCTATGGTAACGCGGGTAGCAGGGACGCATTCTGCCTGCTCGCGTAGTAACCATTTTGCTTTGATAGGAAGCCGCATGACGGTCGAAACCGCCACCCCCATGTTTGCCGATTTTCATCTGGACCCGCGCGTACTGCGTGCCCTGGAAGAATCCGGCTATGAAAAACCCACCCCGATCCAGGCGGCCGCCATTCCGGCACTGCTGGAAGGGGCTGACGTGATGGCTTCGGCCTCCACCGGTACCGGCAAGACCGCTGCCTTCCTGCTGCCTGCGCTGCAACGCATTGCCAGCACCCCGCGCCCGGCAGGCTATTTTGGCCCGCGCGCACTGGTGCTGGTCCCGACCCGTGAACTGGCGACCCAAGTGTCCACTGCCGCCAGCCAGTACGGTAAGTTCCTGTCCCGCTTTGCGACCGTGACGATCGTGGGCGGCATGCCTTATCCGGTGCAAAACCGCCTGCTGTCGCGCCCGTTCGAAGTGCTGATCGCCACCCCGGGCCGTTTGCTGGACCATCTGTCGCGTGGCCGTATCGACCTGTCCCAGCTGGAAATGCTGGTGCTGGATGAAGCCGACCGCATGCTGGACATGGGCTTTGTCGACGACGTGGAAGCCATCTGCGCGATGACTTCGTCTGCGCGCCAGACCGCGTTGTTCTCCGCTACGCTGGATGGCGCCGTAGGCAACTTGGCCCACCGACTGCTGCGTGAGCCTCAACGCATCCAGATTGCTGCGGCTCAGGCCCAGCAAGGCAAGATCGAGCAGCGCCTGCACTATGCCGATGATCTGGCACACAAGGGCAAGCTGCTCAGTCATCTGCTGACCGACCAGACTTTGCAGCAAGCCATCATCTTTACCGCGACCAAGCTGGATGCCGATGATCTGGCTGACCACCTGGCCAATGAAGGCTGGGCTGCCGCTGCCCTGCATGGTGACATGCAGCAACGCGAGCGCAACCGGACCTTGACCCAGCTGCGCAACGGCCACGTCCGCCTGCTGGTGGCGACCGACGTGGCCGCGCGTGGTATCGACATTGACGGTATCAGCCATGTGATCAACTACGATCTGCCGAAGAACGCCGAAGACTACGTCCACCGCATTGGCCGTACCGGCCGTGCCGGTCGTAGCGGTGTGGCCATTTCGCTGGTGTCGCCGCGTGAGCGCGGTCTGCTGTCGCGGATCGAGCGTTTCATCGGCAACCGTATTTTCGCCGCCGTGGTGCCGGGGCTGGAGCCGCGCGTGAAGCCGCGCCCCGCCGGTGGCAAGCCGGGTGCACCGCGCAACGGTGCAGGCCGTGGTCAGGGTCGTGGCTTCTCGGGCCCGCGTCGCGACGGCGAGCAACGTAGCTGGGGTCAGCGTGACGGCCAGTCGCGTGGCGAAGGTCAGGGCGTGTCGTTCCGTGATGGCGCACCGCGCGAAAACCGTCGTTTCCCGCAAGAAGGCCGTACCGAAGGTGCACCGCGTCGCTTCAGCCAGGACAACCGCGGCGAAGGTCAGGCCCGTCGCTACGGTGACGGTCAGGCTGAATCGGCACCGCGCCGCCCGCACAGCGATGGTGGCCGTCCGACCGAGCGTCGCTGGTCTGAAGATGGCAATCGCCGTGGTGGCCGTTCTGAGGGCCGCCCGGAAGGCCGTCGTCGCTACGGTGACTGATGGTCCTGTAGCTCGCCGTTAGCATTGCATGCTCCGCCCCCGCACTGGGGGCGGTTTCATTTTCATCTGCCTGGAGAAGACCATGTCAACCCGCCCAGCCACACCCAACCTGATCCTGAAACCCGGTCGCGAGAAGTCCTTGCGCCAGCGGCACCCCTGGGTATTTTCCGGTGCGGTGGCACAGCAACCGGAGGGGCTGGAGGCGGGGCAGACCGTCGCCGTGCGGGCGCACGATCACACCTTCCTCGGCTGGGCCGCGTTCAGCCCGGCGTCACAGATTCGGGCGCGGGTATGGACGGCGCAAGAGCGCGACACGGTGGACCGTGCGTTCTTTCAGCGGCGCCTCAGCGCAGCGATTGCGGCCCGCCAGCCGTTGCACGCGGTGACCAATGCCATGCGGCTGGTGCATGCCGAGTCGGATGGCTTGCCGGGGGTGATTGTTGATCGTTTTGGCGATTGGCTGGTGGTACAGCTGCTGTCTGCCGGTGCGGCGGCCTGGCGTGATGTGCTAGTCGATGAACTGGTGGCACTGACCGGCATCCAGCAAGTCTACGAGCGCTCAGATGTTGAGGTGCGCGCACTGGAGGGGCTGCAGCAGGTCAGCGGTCCGCTGCGTGGCAATGCGCCGGATGCGCCGGTGATGATCGAAGAGCACGGGCTGCGTTATCAGGTGGACATCGTCAGCGGCCAGAAAACCGGCTTCTATCTGGACCAGCGGCTGAACCGGCAGCGGGTGGCTGCACTGGCGCAGGGCGCGGATGTGCTCAACTGCTTCTGCTTCTCCGGTGGCTTTTCACTGGCAGCACTGCAGGCTGGGGCCAACTCGGTGCTGTCGGTCGATTCTTCAGCCGAAGCGCTTGAACTGGCGCGGCAGCATCAGCAGCTCAACGGTATGGAGGCTGCCCGTGCAGAGTGGGTCGAGGCCGATGTGTTCCAGTATTTGCGCCGTCTGCGGGACCAGAACCGCCAGTTTGACCTGATCGTGCTGGACCCGCCCAAATTTGCCCCGACCGCCGCGCACGTGGCCAAAGCGACCCGCGCCTATAAGGACATCAACCTGTGGGCTTTGAAGCTGCTGAAGCCGGGCGGTCATCTGGCGACCTTTACCTGCTCGGGCGGCATGGGGGTGGAGCTGTTCCAGAAGGTGGTGGCGGGCGCGGCGCTGGATGCTGGGGTCTCGGCACAGGTCATCGGACGTTTGCATGCCGATCTGGATCATCCCAGCGCGCTGTCCTTCCCGGAGGGCGACTACCTGAATGGACTGTTGTTGCGCAAACAGTAAGCGTATTCAGCGGGACTGCAGCACGTCAAAATCGCAAATGACCTGATTGCGGCCCGCTGCCTTGGCTTGGTAGAGGGCGCTGTCCGCACGTGCCAGGGTGATGTTCAAGGGCTCCCCAGCCCGATACTGGGTGAGCCCGATCGACACCGTGATCCGCAAGCTTTGGCCATCTACCTGCAAGCTGTGCGCGGCCACATGCTGGCGTAAACGCTCCATGGATTGCTCGGCCTCTTGCAGCCGTGTTTGCGGCAGGATGACGGCAAATTCTTCACCCCCATAGCGGGCGATGAAGTCGATGTCGCGCAGGCAACTTTGTGTTAGCTGGGCCAGCGTACGCAACACCTCATCGCCTACCAGATGGCCGTGCTGATCGTTGATGGATTTGAAAAAATCCAGATCCAGCAAAGCAAAGCAGAAGGGCTGCTCCAGCCGCTGCTGCAGCTTGAGCTGGGTATCCAGGCGCACCCACATTTCCCGGCGGTTATACAGCCCTGTCAGCTCATCACGGCGTGCCAGCCCTTCACTGCGCTGCAAGGCACGCTCCAGCTCGGTCTTGGATGCGGACAAATCGGCCACCAGCTGAGCATTGGTCACCTGCAGCATCACGCCGTTGTGGTAGATGCGGTGTACACCCCAGCCATAGATCAGCGTCACCGTCAGGTAGAGCAGGCCGCCTAATCCCAGCAGGAAAGCCTGTGACTGTGAACTGAACAACAGCTGCAGCAGGAAAGGAAGCCAGCTGATGACGTTGTACAGCAACAGCATGCGCTTGAAGGCACTGAATGCGACGGCAGTGACGGCCGTCGCGGTACTCAGGAAGATGAACAACATCAGGATGTAGGTGAACTGATCCCAAGGGGGGAATACCAGCCAGCCGACGGCGGACAGGGCCACACTGGACAGGATGGTGCTGATGCACTTGGCTGTCAGCCAGCGCGGCACCTCCTCCACCCGACGCTCGCGCCGACGAAACCAGAGGGTGATGCCCAGGTGATAGACCCACTCCAGCGCCAGCAAGCCTGTCCAGGCCCAAAGCAGGGGCCTGGAGGTGACGGGTGACAGGATATGCAGGATCAGCAGGTAGGCAAACGGGGCAATGAAAATGGTCAGTAGCCCTTGGTCAAACAATTGGCGCAGCAACTGCAGGCGTACCAGCTGGCGCGCGGCGTGGCTTCCGGAATAGAGGCTGCGCTCGGCCAGGGGTGTTGCGATCATGCTGGCCATCAAGCCGGGCTAACCATCAGTTGGCGCAGCCAGTCCTGTCCCTCAGGCCACGTGCCCAGATTGCTTTCGCCATTGATATGACCGTACGCGCCCAGCAAGGTGAACTGGCTGCCCCAGGCTTTGGCCAGCTGTTCCGAAGCCGCCAGGCTGCTGTAGGGGTCATTGCTGCTGGCGATCACTCGGCTGGGAAAGGGCAGGGGGTGGGCGGGAATGCCCTGAAAGTCATGCAGGGCGGGCAGACAGTCTGGCCGCTCAAGCTCGGGGGGCGCAACCAGCAGCGCGCCACGCACGCGGCGGAGGACATCCGGCTCGGCTTGCCGACACCAGGCTGCCACCGTGGTGCAGCCCAGGCTGTGCGCGGCAAATACCACCGGCCCCTGGCAGCAATGCAATGCAGCGTGCAGGCCCTCAATCCAGGCCTGACGACGCGGGTGATTCCAGTCCAGCTGGCGTACCCGTACGTGCTGCGGAAAAACCAGCTGCCACAAAGTTTGCCAGTGATCCGGGCCAGAATTCAGGTATCCGGGGATCAGGATAACGGTGACCGACATGACGGTGACTCCGGCGATGAGCGGCTGACGGCTTTATTGTAGACGCAGAGCAGGCAGAAGGCTTGCCTTTTCCGTGGCTGCCATGCAAGGTGAAGGCAGAGGAGGGTGAACATGTTGCAAGGATGGATAGCCGGGTTGCAATGGGATGATGCGCTGGCATTGCTGTGGTTTTTGGGGTGCTGGGCGGGGTATGGCTGGTTGGCTGAGCGAGGGCCACGCGCGGCGCGCGGGCTGATCGGGGCAACCCATCAGCACCGGGTGGCTTGGGCAAGGGCGTTGCTGCAGCGGGAAAACCGGGTGGTGGATGCGGCGTTGGTGGGTAATCTGATGGGCAGCGTATCGTTTTATGCCTCCACCACCATCTACATTATTGCGGGTCTGCTGGCCCTGATGGGAACGGTGGACAAGGTGATGGTGTTTGCCGCCAACCTGCCGTTTGCGCACGCCAGCAGCCGCGGTTGGTGGCAGATACGTCTGCTGCTCATGCTGGTGGTGTTCGTGTTTGCTTACTTCAAGTTCACCTGGTCGATGCGTCAGTTCAATTTCCTGTGCATCTTGATGGGGGCGGCTCCGCCGCCCGTGAAGGATACGGCCACACTGGAGTCCGAGGCAGAGCAGATGGCCCGCATTAACAGCTACGCCGGGGATGAGTTCAACCGGGGAATCCGGGCCTACTACTTTGGGCTGGCAGCGGCGAGCTGGTTCATTCAGCCCTGGCTGGTGGTGGGGCTATGCACGCTGGTGGTGTGGATTCTGTATCGGCGGGATTTTGCCTCCCCCGCCTTGTGGGCGCTGCGTGGGCAAGCCTGAAAAACTGAGCCCCGCTGTTACCAGCGGGGCTCAGGGTCTCTACTCTTTTTTCGTGCAGCACCGGCGTACAGGATGGTCGCGGGTGTCTGCATCTCCTTTGTGTTTGCGCTTTGCGTCCGGCGTTAGCGGTGGTGGGTGCTGAGGCCGGCTACTCAATCGGTGATGAGTTTCGCCATTCTCCAGTATTCGGAAGCAGCGTCAAGCAAAAAGTGAAAGCCATATTTACGTTTACGTTAACGTAAATATTAAGGGTTAACGTTAACGTTAATTAAGTGTAATGCATTGTTACTATTGAACAATTTGTTATTACCATATCGATATCCATGCAACGGGCATGAAAGTGACTTGCTGACCTGATGGTTTTTAATGTCTATGGCATGTTAAATATCCATATAAAACATAGGGATATAGGTTTTATGAAAATTTTCTCGGGGTGGATGCACTGCTGGGTTGTAAACTTATGTTCATATTTCAAATTGTCGTGAAATCACAACAATCGGGCAGGCCTTAGTGAACCTCGATCTGCAAGCCTTGTGTCAGCGCCATAACCGGTGCACCGGCTGCGTAGTTCGCACGTATTGTCAGTTTCATGCCGGGCTGCAGTTGCATCGGCTTGGGCAGGGGCCAATGCAGGTACTGACTGTGCCAGTCGATGCTGCGTGCAGTGTCCGGCAAGATGGCGAGCAAATGCTTGGTGATCAGCCTCAACGCGTTACACAGGCCGCTCTGCTCAATGTGAAAGGTATGTGCCCACTGCATGGACGCTGGCAAGGGCTGCCGATAATCCAGTGACAAGACACACTGTGCCTCGGAGCGAAGCCGGACGTGCTCGTCCAGGCTGTCGGCCTGGCGAAATAGCGGGACCGGTGCGTGGTAACCAGCAAAATCGTACTGCTGTTCAATCAGCTGCACGCCGAGCAAGGTAGCCTCAGGCAGAAAGCGGGGCAGGTTGCCAAAGTGTGCCTGATAGCGCTGACAGAACGTGCGCATGACAGAGAGTTGGGATTCCTGCAGCAGCGCACTGTGTAGCATCTCGCAGATCACCACATCCACCGGCTCGGGCGGCAGATAGTCATGCGCATCCGCGTGAATGACCTCTACTCGGTCCGCTACGCCATTTTGGGCCAGCAAATGCCGACTGGTGTTGACCATTTCTGGCAACAGTTCTACCGCCCACACTTTCCGGGCGCGCTGCGAAGCCAAAAACGACAGCACGCCGGTGCCACAGCCCAGCTCCAGTACCACTTGCCCTGGCTGAACCACGGCGGCAATGGCTTGCTGAAAAGCCCCCAGTCGTGCCTGATCGCTCAGCATGTGGTAATGGTACTGCAGCGGGATCAAGGCGCCGGGCAGGGCGGGTGAAGGCATGGGCAGTGCTCCATGGAAGGGCATGACACATTATAGGTGGGGATCGCACTGATCCGTGTCATGAACCTGTCATGCTTGCCTGCTAATGTTGCGCCCGTGTAACCGGCGCCAGACGCCGCACCGCTCCGGGCCGGGGGAGCGGAATGCATACCCGGCACCAGATTCCTTGAGGGCAACCGTTAGCCAGCTGCATTCGGTTCCGCCCGTCGCGCCGCCAGTTTGGATTCATAGACATGGCGGTGTGCGATGTACAGCACCCGCTCAATTTCCGCGTAGACCTGCCCTTCCGCGTCCACCAGTGGTACACGATAGTGGCGGTCAATCTCCGGCTTTTGTGTCAATGCCTCTCGCACCGCAGCCAGTTCGGCATCGTCCAGCCGGAAGTCGGCGTACAGGGTGCGTTTGCCAGGGCGCTTGAAGCGGATGCTGCCTTCCTTGTCCCACACCACATAGTCATTGCCCAGATTGAAATAGAGCAGGCTCATGTAGATCGGGTCGGTGATGGCAAACATGCTGCCGCCAAACAGGGTGCCATTGATGTTGCGGGTGCGCCAATTCAGGGGCAAGGTGACCCGGACATGCCGGACATCGGGCGAGACGTGGGTGATGCGCCCACCGGTACGGCGGATGGCCGGAAACCAGTTAAAGCCCAGCTTCATGACGCGTGCCGCCAGCCGCGGGCGGGCAGCAACATATAGGGCAAGCTTGCGGAACAGGGGATTCATGCCACCACCTCGCGTCAACCAAGCAAGCGCTTTATAGAATTTATATGCGATGCTGTCAATGGCTCTGTTCGTCCCTTGTGCATAACGGACTGCCTGTCGTACAATACCCCTCCTTCGCGGGCGTCGTATAATGGTAATACCCAAGCTTCCCAAGCTTGTGCCGTGGGTTCGATTCCCATCGCCCGCTCCAACGCGAATTCTGACAGCGCATACCTGTCCAAAAGGCCAACCGGAAGCGGTTGGCCTTTTGCTATAAGGCTTTTTGCATGGAATGCTGAGGCTATACGGGGAGAAGATGTGCGATTCATCCGAGTAAGCGATTACATTGGAGTGGTGAGAATCACAGGGGCCGCACATAATTTGCTGTTGCTACAACTTGCAGAGGGGCCGCAAGCCAACTTACTCTGTGAGAGCTTGTCTGTAGGTACCGGAGAGCATGAGGCGCTAAATGAGTGCGACATCATTTCTGCTGTCCTTGATGGTGTGGCGGAGGCCAATGAAAGGCTAGGTGGCGCTCATGCGGTAACCCACATTCAATACCTTGCCACGGATACCAAGCCCGAAAGTGTTTATCGGTATCTGGCACAGCGAATAGTTGAGCATTTGAATGCAGGCTTATCCTTCGAAGCGTGTTGATCTGCTGGTAAAGGTTGAGCAACACTGAGGGCGAGCATGGCGCTTTTATTAGCCCCTCGAAAAGTGCATGGCGTGTCAATCCGCCGATTGCGACGATCATCCCCGCCTGCTATGGTAGCCCTTCATCCCGTTGCAAGGAGTCATTGCCATGAAACTGTATTTCGCCCCCGGTGCCTGCTCGCTGGTGCCGCATATCATCATCAAGGCCACCAATCAGGATGTTGAGCTGGTGAAGGTGAGCAAGTACAAGACGCCGGATGGTGGAGATTTTTTCCAGATCAACCCCAAGGGCAGTGTACCGGCATTGCAGCTGGATGATGGCAGTGTGCTGACCGAAGGGCCAATCATCGTGCAGTATCTGGCAGATCGGGCGGGTGAGGTGTCGCTGATGCCTGCGGCGGGCAGCATGGCGCGCTACCGGGTGATGGAGTGGCAGAACTACATTACCTCCGAGTTGCACAAGGGCTTCAGCCCAATGTTCAACCCAGCGGCGGATGAGGCCACCAAGGCTTACCACCATGCCACCCTGCTGAAGAAGTTTGCATGGGTGGATCAGCAGCTGGCGGGCAAGACCTGGCTGACCGGCGATACGTTTACGGCGGCCGATGCCTATCTGTTTGTGGTGAGCGGCTGGGCACGCTATGTGAATATGGATACCCAGCAGTTTGCAAACTTGAGCGCCTTCCTGCAGCGCGCTGCTGCGATGCCTGCGGTGCAGGCGGCCATGAAGGAAGAGGGCTTGCTGGGTTGAGACTTGGCGGCCTCGAAAAACCCACAGCCTGGCTGTGGGTTTTTTATTGTCTGCTAGGGAGCAACTGCACTGAGACGTGACGAAGTTTTGCAGTCAGTAGACCCGTCTTCCGTTAGACTGTTGGCATGGGGCAGCACGGGCTGTCGGTATTTGAGTGTGAGGGTAAATGGGCATGCGCTGGGTAAAGCGGATTGCAATCGGGTTCGGGATTTTGCTGGTGCTGCTGGCGGTGGGCATCGGCATCCTGTTTGCTACCTTTGATCCGAATGACTACAAGGATCGTATCGTCACGGCCGTGCGCGACCAGACGCAGCGTGAGCTGAAGATCGGCGGCAAGATCGAGCTGGTGATTTTTCCGAACATTGGCCTCAAGCTGCATGATGTGTCGCTGTCGGAATACCAGAAGCCGGACGAGTTTGCACGGCTCACCGAGTTGCGTGCCGGGGTGCGCCTGATGCCCTTGCTGGATCGGCGGGTGGAGGTGGATGCGGTGACGGTGGATGGCCTGCAGCTGCATCTGCGCCGGGATGAGCAAGGCAAGCTTAACATCGACGACCTGATGCAACCAAAACCCAAGCCCGCCGGGGAAGAGCGCAAGTTCTCGCTGCAAATGGCCAGGCTGACGCTGACCCAGGCGCAGCTGGACTGGCAGGATGCGGTGAGCAAGCAGACGGCTCGTGTGCAGGGCCTGAATCTGGAAGCGACCGATATAGACCCGGAGAAAGGGGCGCAGCTCAAGCTGGACACCCAGCTGAGCGCCGGAACGCTGGAGGCCCCCACCGCGCTGGTGGAGGGTAAGCTGGGCCTGAGTGGGGCGCTCGCCATGCAAGCCTCGACCAAAGCGCTGGATGCAAAAGGCTTGCTGCTGACCTTTAATGGCAGCGCCCAGCAGCAAAAGGGTTTGGCGCTCAAGGTGACGGGAGATGCGCACTATGAGGCGCAACAACTGGCCGCCAATCAGCTGGAGGTGTTGCTGGATCAGTCCGCAGGCGGACTGACGCGCCACGTGGCACTCAAGCTGCCCAAGCTGCAGGCCACCCCGACCGAACTGCTGGTGGACCAGCTGGATGCCGAGCTGAAGCAGCAAGGGCAAGGACAGCAGCTCAGCGCTGCCGTGCGGGCACCCAAACTGCGGGTCACCCCGGCGGAATTGCTGGTGGATAAACTGGACATGCAGTTTGCACAAGAAGGCGCCGGGCGAAAGCTGAGTGCTTCGGTGCAGGCCCCTAGCCTGAAAGCAACCAAAGCGGCAGTCAGCGGGCAGACCATTCAGCTGAAAGCCAACTTTGCCCAAGGCAAGGACAATATGGTGCTCCAAGGCAGCATCTCGGGCCTGTCGGGCAGCCTGCAGCAGATTGAGGCCAAACAGGTGGCGCTGACAACCCATGGCCAAATGGGTGGCAACGGGCTGGAAATGCGGCTGGATGCTGCGCTGCAAGTGATACTGAAGCAAACCCCGAACTTGAAGCCCGAGCTGCTGCGTTTGACAGGCCTGTCCACCCAGGGCAAGGCTGTCTTGCCCGGTGCGCCCGCGCTGAGCTGGAAGCTGGCGGGTCAGTTGCAGACTAATCTGGCGACCCAGCAACTGGATACGCAGCTCAATGGCGTTCTGGATGCGTCGACCTTGAAGCTTGCGGCTTCGCTGCAGGGCTTCAGTGGCATCCCGGCCTTCAAGCTGGACGCTTCGCTGGATGCGCTGGATCTGAACCGCTATCTGCCACCGTCGAAGCCGGGTCCGGCGACGCCCTCGCAAGGTGGTGGCGTGATCCTGCCGGATTCTCCGTTATTCCATAAGTTGAGTGGTGTGGCAGACATTCGCATCGGTCGTTTGAGCAAGGCACCGTGGGTGGTGAATGACCTCAAGCTGCACTTTGACGCCAAACCCGGCAACTGGCGGCTGGACCCGTTCTCGGCCCAGCTGCTGGAAGGCCAGCTGCAAGGTAGTGCATCGGCACGCTTTGGGGCGCAACCTGTGCTGTCGTTGACACATCAGTTCAGCGGGGTGTCCGTCGGCACCCTGATGAAAACCGTCAGTGGCGAGGATAAAGTCACCGGCACCGGCAACCTGTCCGGTACCCTCAGCATGAGTGGTCGCACTGTGCCACAGTGGCTGGCCAGTCTGAATGGCAACAGCAAGGTGCGGGTGCAGAATGGGGCCATCAAGGGTATCAGCATTGTCGATACAGTGCAGAAGGCTCAGTCTTCCATCAACCAGCTGCGGGAAAAGGCCAAGCCGGAAGCCAAGTCCAACGCCAAGACCGAGTTTTCTGATCTGTCCGCCAGTTTCAATATTCACAATGGTGTTGCCCAAAACGACGACCTCAGCATGGTCGGCCCCTTGCTCAAGGGTAGCGGCAAAGGCCACTTCAATCTGCCCGCCCAGACCATAGACTACGGGCTGCTGGCCGGGGTGGAGTACAAAAAGGATGCGGGTGCACTGGGCGGTGTCACCGTGCCGGTGAAAATTGGCGGCACCTTTGCTGCGCCCACGTTTACCGTGGATTACGGCGCGCTGGCCAAGCAGTTACTGGAAAACAAGCTGAAGATTGATACCAAGGCGGCGGAAGAGAAAGCCAAAGCGCAATTGCAGGCTGAGCAGGACAAGGTCAAACAGCAGCTGGCAGACGAGAAAGCCAAGCTGAAACAGAAAGAAGATGCCGAGAAGGCTAAGCTGAAAGACAAGCTCAAGGGACTGCTGGGTAAATAAGCGGCACCCTGCCATGCAAAAGGCCCACCGTATGGTGGGCCTTTTGCATGGTGGCCGTTGTACCGTTTAATTCAATACCCTGCCATCCTTGCTGATGACAGCGATGTCTACGGCGCTGGAGCCGCGATGGTCACCCGTGCTGTATTCAATGGTGTAGCCGCCCAGGTCCATGCTACCCATGGACTCGGCAATCTTGCTCAGCTTGTCGGGGCTCCACTGTGCACCGGCTTTCTGCAGGACTTCAATCAGGCTGCGTGCGCCCAGATACCCTTCCAGACCGGCGTAGGTGATTTCCTTGCTGCCATTTCGGGCCACGGCATCACGATAAGCGCGGGCCACCGGTGTGGTGCTGTTGAAGGGCGAGGGCACCACCTGCGAGAGCCCAACGCCTTGCGCGGCTTCCAGGCCAGCATCACGGATCAGCTGCTGCGGGCTGATGAGGGAGAGCCCCAGCAGCTGCAAGCCGGGCATGCGTGCACGCATGGCCTTCACAAAACGCGCAGTATTGGCTTCATCTGCCACCATGATCACGGTTTGCGGTTGTGCCTGGCTGATCTGGTTGACGGCCTCGGTGACCTCATTCTTGTTGGGGTCATAATTACCTTTGGCGGCCAGCGCGAGCTTCTTGCGTCCCACCTCGGCCTCAATCGCCTCCAGACCTCGCGTGCCAAAGCTGTCGTTGGCATAGAACACGGCAATCCGGGTCATGCCCAGATTGATCGCCTGTTTCACCAGCTTGCGGGCTTCCTGGCTATAGCTGGCACGAATGTGAAACATCTCCGGGACATAGACATCGCGGCTGTCTCCGCTGCCATTGGCAATGCCACGGATCATGTCCGAGCCCGACAAGGGCGCAAACAGGGACACGCCATTTTTCTGCAAGACCTTGCGTCGGGCGATCTGCTCAATCTGCGCAGAGCCGGTAAAGCCGAACAAGACCTGCACTTTGTCTTTCTCGATCAGTTGCTCGGTGGCGGTCACGCCTTTGCCAGGTTGACCCTTGGTGTCGATCGTGACCAGGCGGAGCTTGCGGCCGTTGATGCCACCTTGCGCGTTGATCTGGTCAAAGGCGGCTTTGGCGCCATTGGTGAAGTCGGTACTCCAGGCCCCTTCCGGGCCGGTCATGTCGGCCACCTGGCCGATGAGGATGTCGTCCGCCCATACCGGCGAGCACAGGCTGCCGGTCAGGATGGCCAGGGTAATGAGTTTACGCATATGAGTACTCCGCCGCCCGGCTGGGGCGGCTTAAGGGAGGAGAGGGGAATCTGGCCGCGTGATCAGTTCAGTAGCTTGCCATCTTTGTTGACCACTGCCATGTCCACATAGCTGGAACCACGGTGGTCGGTGGGCGAGTAGTTGATCTCGTACCCCCCCAGGCTCACGCTGCCCATGGACTCCAGTGCGCGCTGGATTTTCTCCCGGTTCATTTGAGCCCCGGCCCGGTTGAGGCCTTCCACCAGCAGCTTGGCTGCCAGATAGCCTTCCATGGTGTTGTAGGAGAGTTCGGCCTGGTTCTGATACGGCGTCACCATCTCTTTGTGCTCACGCGCAATGATGGTGACCGGGTTGTAGGGATTGGGTACTACCACAGTAAGACCAATGCCTTGTACGTTCTCGATGCCGGCCTCACGGATCAGCACCTTGGGGTTCACCACCGACAGGCCCATCAATTGGGTACCGGTCATCTTGCCGCGGAACTGTTTGACGAAGTTTGCCGTGGCCAGGGTTTCCGACACCATGATCACCGCCTGCGGCTGCGCCCGGGAGAGCATCAGCACCGGCTCGCTGACATCCAGCTTGCGCGGGTCATAAGCACTCTTGGCAACCAGTGTCATGTTGCGCTTGGCCAGTTCGGCCTCCACCGCCTTCAGCCCGCCCTTACCGAAGGCATCGTCGGCATAGAATACTGCGATTTTCTTCATACCCAGGTTGATGGCCTGCTTCACCAGTTTGCGGGCTTCCTGGCTGTAACTGGCACGCAGGTGAAACAGCTGGGGCACAAAGCCTTCCGAGTCCGGCATGGCCACATCGCTTGTTGTGGCGCGCAGTGCATCGGCACCGGTCAGCGGGGCAACCAGGGCGATATTGTTTTTCTGCAGCAGCTTGCTGCGCACCACCAGCGACACGGCAGCGGTCCCGGTATAACCAAACAGGACATCGGCCTTGTCGGTGTCGATCAGTTGCTGGGTAGCCTGGAAAGCCTTGGGTGCGCTGCCTTTGCTGTCGATCACCACTTGCTTGATCTGACGACCAAACACACCGCCATTGGCGTTGACCTCATCGAAGTAGGCTTTGGCACCGATCACATACTCATTGCCACTGTGACCGTCCGAGCCGGTCAGATCGACGACTTGACCTACAATGATGTCGGGTTTGCCAGCGGGGGCGGCGGCAGGGGCGGCTGAAACGCCGGTGGCAGTCAGGCTGCAGGCAGCCAGCAAGCTGACAAGATGTCGCAAGCGCATCGTGTGTATCCTCACTCTATGTCTTTGTTATGCCTGACGCACACCCGAAGGGTGATCAGTCGGTTGCTTCACCGGTGTTGGTCCCGATGTTGGCTTTCCGGGGCAAGTCTAATGCAATCAAAAAGGCTTGAGAATAGGAACGGGCACATTGAGCGCACGCTTGATCAAACGCGTGCGACATGTCAATCGGGTAGCGCCGCTTGCCGGCTTACTCGGAGTCTGAAACGGGTGGACGCAGCTTGGCCAGCAGCTGGCGCAACTGCATGCGCTCTTCCTCGTTGAGACGGGTGAACAGGCGGGCAATCCGCGCGTAGTGCGGTGGCAGCAGGGTGTCCATCAGGTCACTGCCGGCCTGGGTGAGGCAAACCAGTGCGCTGCGACGATCGACCGGGGTATCCAGCCGGGCCACCAGCCCGTCACGGGCCAGGCGTTCGACGATACCGGTCATGGTCGGCGGCGACACATCCACCCCCTGCGCCAGGCGGGAGGGGGTCAGCCCGTCCGGGTGCCGCTTGAGCAGCAGCAGTACGAAAAACTTGGTGGGCGACACACCATACTGTGACAGAAAGGTCTCAAACGCGTGGACCTCATCGCTGGCGGTACGCAGCAAGGTCAGCCAGCTTTCCAGCGCACTGATGTCCAGGTCCGGATAGCTGCGGGCAAAGCGCAGCATGGTGTCATGGCTGGGGAGTTCTCGCAGGTCAAACATGGTTGCGTACCGCTGAAAGGAAGGGGGGAATGTCGCTTGTTCGCCGCATTCTGTCAATTCCCTTTGGCTACGGAGTACCGACCGCAGATCACCTTCAAACCCCGCGTGCCAGCAGCCAGACCAGACGGGCTGCCACTTTGGCGGTGCGGTGATCCTGATCATGCTGCGGATTGAATTCGGCCAGATCGGCCAGCTTCAGCTTGCCGCTGCGCAGGATGTCATCCAGCAGGGCCTCGATCACCGGTAGCTCCACCCCGTGCGCAGCGGGTGCCGAAACGCCGGGCGCCACCGCTGCGGGCAGCACGTCCAGATCAATGCTCAGGTATAACCAGTCGACCTCGGTCAGAAATGCTTCCAGCTGTGCACGAATGGCGGGCAGCTGGCTGGCCAGCATCTGCTGGTCGGTCCGCCACCAGACACCCAATGATTCAGCGCGGGCAAACAGCGCCTGGGTGTTGGCGGTTTCGGCCACCCCCAGGCAGGCGTAATGGAAGGGCCAGCCGCGTGCCTGGCAGTCTTCCGCGATCTGGCGGAACGGGGTGCCGGAGCTGGCGCGCGCCGCTTGCCGCAAGTCAAAATGGGCATCGAAGTTGAGGATGCCAATGCGCGGAGGCTGTGCCAGGCTTGCTGCATGTGCCGCCAGCCCTTGCCAGCTGCCCCAGGCGATCTCATGGCCGCCGCCCAGCACGATAGGGGTGTGCCGGGCCGCCATGGCCGTGGCGACATGCGTGCCCAGCAGTGCTTGCGACGCTTCCAGCGCGTCGCCTTCACATACCACGCTACCGCCATCATAGACCGGCTGCGGGTGGTGCCAGGCCAGATTGGCCAGTGCCTTGCGGATCAGGTCCGGCCCGGCTTTGGCGCCGGTGCGGCCCTGGTTGCGCGCGACGCCGGCATCACAGGCAAAGCCGAGCAGGGCGAAGCCGGGCGCAGCCCCGGCCTGCAGTGCCTGCACTTGCTGGTGCCAGCGTAGTGCGCGCTCCCCTTCTTCGTCATCCACCCGGCCTTGCCATAGTTTGAAATCGGTATGCTGAAACATGAAGATTCCTTTTTAACTGGCCTGTCCGGCCACCCAGCGTTGCAACAGAGGTCTGGCGCCCAAGGTATAGACCAGTTCGCGCGGGTGATGGATGGCCCAGAGTGCCAGGTCTGCCCGCTTGCCCACCTCCAGCGTGCCCCGATCGTGCAGCAGACCGAGTGCACGCGCGGCCTCACGGGTGGCGCCCGCCAGTGCCTCAGCAGGTGTCAGGCGGAACAGGGTGCAGGCCATGTTCAAAGCCAGTAGCAGCGAGGTCATCGGTGAGGTGCCCGGATTGCAATCGGTGGCAACGGCCATCGGCACCCCGGCGGCACGTAGCGCGTCAATCGGGGGCAGCCGCGTCTCGCGCAGGTAATAGAAAGCGCCCGGCAACAGTACGGCGACCGTGCCCTGCTGCGCCATGGCCTCAATGCCGCTGGCACTCAGCCACTCCAGATGATCCGCCGAGAGGCCGTGATAGCGGGCGACCAGCGCCGCGCCACCCTGATTTGACAACTGCTCGGCATGCAGTTTGACCGGCAAACCCAGTTGCTGAGCGCATTGAAACAGGCGCTCGGTCTGTGCCGGACTGAAGCCAATGTTTTCACAAAAGGCGTCCACAGCGTCTACCAGTCCTTCGGCGTGCCACTGCGGAAGCCACTGACAGATGGCGTCGATATAGCCGTCGGCATCCCCCGCAAACTCGGGGGGCAGCGCGTGGGCCGCCAGGCAGGTGCGCTGAACCGATACTGCCCGAGCCTGCGCCAGTTGTCCGGCGACTCGCAGCATGCGCGCCTCGTCATCGCGTGATAATCCGTAGCCCGACTTGATCTCGACGGTGGTGACACCTTCCGCCAGCAGATCATCCAACCGCCGCAATGCGGATTGCAGCAGCGTGGCCTCATCGGCTGCACGGGTGTGCTGCACGGTAGAGCGGATGCCGCCACCGGCGCGTGCAATCTCTTCGTAGCGGGCCCCCTGCAGGCGCAGCTCGAACTCGTGAGCACGATTGCCGCCATACACCAGGTGGGTATGGCAGTCGATCAGGCCCGGCGTCAGCCAGGCACCCTGACCATCCTGTTCCGGGCAATCGGGCAATCCAGCGGGCAGGTCCTGCTCGGCGCCCAGCCAGGCGATGTGGCCATCCTGCACCCACAGGGCGGCATCTGGCAGCAGGCCGTAGTCGGCTAGCTCCGGTACAAAGGTGGCCAGATGGACATGGCGCAGCAGGAAGCTGTCATTCGACATCGTGATCTCCACATCGATGAAGCTGGGCGATGATCAATCGCCCAGCCGGGTGCAGCTGCAGGGTTGGCGTGTCATTGCGGCTCCAGCACAGCAAGCTGTCCCCTGGGTGCAGCAGCACGGTCTGGGTCTGACTGGGTGGCTCGGTTCCCGGCATGGGTTGATGGGTGCGCGGCAGGGTCACAATGCAAGGTGCTTCGGTGGCGTGCAGCAGTACCGTACCCGTGACCACCAGCGCGCCGGTTTGCTGCTCACTGGTGAGGGTGCCGTGCCAGCGTCCACGCCGCAGCATCAGGTTGAAATCGCGCACCGGGCCGCCGGGCAAGGTGGCGGTGATGCTGGCCTCCCCGGCAAAAGCATGGGCAGGATGATCCGGCGACAGCATCAGCACCGTTCCCGCTTCCTCCTGCAGCTGGAGTTGCCCATCCAGCAACAGCAAGTGGCGGTCCACCCCAGGAAAGCGGGAGAACGGCCCGCTGGCCGCAACTTCGGCGCTGCTGATGCGCCACTCGAAGTCGTCCAGACTGCTGTTGGCCGGAAAGCGGGCGATTTCCCGCGTCAGCCCGCCCCCGTTCTTCCACGGGGTGGGCGTGAGGCGGTGGTATGGAATGGTTTGCCAGTACAGCACGTCAGCCCGCGTTGCCCAGCATCGGCAGCTTCAAGCCCGCTTCGCGTGCGGTTTGTTGTGCCAGCGGGTAACCGGCATCGGCATGTCGCATCACGCCAGTGGCCGGATCATTGAACAGCACCCGACCCAGCCGCTCGTGCGCGGCATCGCTGCCATCGCAGACGATCACCACGCCGGAGTGCTGCGAGAAGCCCATGCCGACACCGCCGCCGTGGTGCAGCGACACCCAGGTGGCGCCACCTGCCGTATTCAGCAGGGCGTTCAGCAGCGGCCAGTCAGACACCGCATCCGAGCCATCCATCATGGCCTCGGTTTCCCGGTTGGGGCTGGCCACCGAGCCGGTGTCGAGGTGGTCGCGCCCGATCACGATCGGTGCTTTCAGCTCACCGCTCTTGACCATCTGGTTGAAGGCTTGCCCGAGGCGGTAACGATCCTTGACGCCGACCCAGCAGATACGTGCAGGGAGCCCCTGGAAGGCAATGCGTTCACGGGCCATGTCCAGCCAGTTGTGCAGGTGCGGGTCATCCGGGATCAGTTCCTTGACCTTGGCATCGGTCTTGTAGATGTCTTCCGGATCACCGGACAGCGCCACCCAGCGGAACGGGCCCTTGCCCTCGCAGAACAGTGGGCGGATATAGGCGGGTACAAAGCCAGGGAAGTCGAAGGCGTTGTCCACGCCCATTTCCAGCGCCATCTGGCGGATGTTGTTGCCATAGTCGAGGGTGGCCGCGCCGCGTTCTTGCAAGGTGAGCATGGCGCGGACCTGCACCGCCATCGACTGCTTGGCCGGTTGCACGATGCTTTGCGGATTATCGTTGCGGGCGGCTTTCCACTGCGCCATGGTCCAGCCCTGCGGCAGGTAGCCATTGATCGGGTCATGCGCTGAGGTCTGGTCGGTGACGCAGTCCGGGGTAATGCCGCGCGCCACCAGCTCGGTGAACACGTCGGCGGCGTTGCCCAGCAGGCCAACTGACAGCGCCTGACCGTTGCGGCGGGCTTCGTCGATAATGGCGAGCGCTTCGTCCAGCGTGGTGGCCTTGCGGTCCAGATAGCGGGTCTTAAGGCGGAAGTCGATACGTGATTCGTCGCATTCCACTGCCAGCATGGAGAAACCGGCCATGGTGGCGGCCAGCGGCTGTGCGCCGCCCATGCCGCCCAGGCCGCCGGTCAGAATCCAGCGTCCGCGCGGGTTGCCGTCAAAGTGCTGGTTGGCGACCGAGTAAAAGGTTTCATAGGTGCCTTGCACGATGCCCTGGCTGCCGATGTAGATCCAGCTGCCGGCCGTCATCTGGCCGTACATCATCAGGCCCTTGCGGTCCAGCTCGTGGAAGTGGTCCCAGTTGGCCCAGTGCGGTACCAGATTGGAGTTGGCCAGCAGCACGCGCGGTGCGTCGGCATGGGTGCGGAACACGCCGACCGGTTTGCCGCTCTGGATCAGCAGGGTTTCATTGTCTTCCAGCGTACGCAGCGAGGCCAGAATCTGGTCAAAGCAGGCCCAGTTGCGGGCGGCACGACCAATGCCACCGTACACCACCAGCGATTGCGGATGCTCGGCCACTTCCGGGTCCAGATTATTCTGCAGCATGCGGTAAGCGGCTTCGGTCAGCCAGCTCTTGCAATGCAGGGTGTTGCCGCGTGGGGCCTGGATGATGCGGCTGGGATCATGGCGTGGGTCGGTCATGTCAGGGTCCTTTCGGGTTCGGCTCAGAAGTGTCCGGTAAACTGATAACGGCTGCCGGGGTGCCACAGGTCGGCCAGTGAGGCCACCTGGCCTTGTGAAAAGGTGCGGCGGTGCAGCAGCAGGCAAGGTTCATGGGCGTCCATCTTCAGTGCGCTGCGGCAAGCCGCGTCGGCACTGCGGGCTTCAATGCGGTACTCTACTTTCTGCAGCGGGGCCACCCGCACCAGATACTCATTGGGGGTGATGAGGCTGAAATCCTGGGCCGCGTATTCCGGTGCCAGTGCCGGGTTGACCCAGCGTTCTTCCAGCTGGATCGGCAGCCCATTCTCCAGATGCAGCAGGCGCGAGTGAAACAGCGGTGAGCGTGGCTTGACTTGCAGCTCCAGCGCCAGTGCATCGTCTGCCACCATCGCGTCCAGCTGCAGTACCACGCTTTCA
The DNA here is from genome assembly GCF_012641365.1 of Leeia aquatica. Taxonomy (NCBI): domain Bacteria; kingdom Pseudomonadati; phylum Pseudomonadota; class Betaproteobacteria; order Neisseriales; family Leeiaceae; genus Leeia; species Leeia aquatica. The sequence continues at coordinate 152,638 of NZ_JABAIM010000005.1, read as the reverse complement.
TGCCGGTGACCGCGTGCGGTGATTTCTTCCGCGATGCTGCGGATTTCCACCAGCGTGGACTGGTACTTGGGTTGCGCCACGAAGGTGCCTGCGCCTTGCAGGCGGGTGAGCACCTGCTCGGCGGTCAATTCGCGCAGCGCCCGGTTCACCGTCATGCGGGCCACCGCGAACTGGCGGGCCAGCTCGTTCTCGGAGGGCACCAGATCGCCTTCCTTCCACGCGCCGCTATGGATGCGGTCGAGGATGAACTGCTTGATCTGCTGGTAAGCCGGGACGCTCATGGTCAGCCCTGCGAAGCAAAGCGGAACGGGCTGTACGCGGCAAATACGGCCGCGCTGACCTGTTGCTGGGTGACCGCTATGTCCGGCGCAAAGTAGCGGTCGATATCGTAATGCGGTACCTGGCTGCGTACCTGTTGCATCACGACTTGCAGACGCGGGCTGGTGACGTGCGGTGCGTGCATGTCCACTCCTTGTGCCGCCGCCAGCAGTTCAATGGCCAGGATGTTGGCCGTGTTCTCAGCCATGTCCCCCAGCTTGCGGGCGGCAAAAGTCGCCATCGACACATGGTCTTCCTGGTTGGCGGAAGTCGGCAGCGAGTCGACAGAAGCCGGGTGGGCCAGTGTCTTGTTTTCCGAGGCCAGTGCCGCTGCGGTGACGTGTGCAATCATGAAGCCGGAGTTCACGCCGCCATCCTTGACCAGGAAGGGCGGCAGGCCGGACAGGGTGGCGTCGATCAACAGCGCAATCCGGCGCTCGGACAGCGCGCCAATTTCGGCCACGGCCAGCGCCAGATTATCTGCCGCAAACGCCACCGGCTCGGCGTGGAAATTGCCACCAGACAGCACTTCCAGCGTATCCGGGAACACCAGCGGGTTGTCGGACACCGCATTGGCTTCGGTCAGCAGGATGCTGGCGGCGTGGCGAATCTGGTCCAGGCAGGCGCCCATCACTTGTGGCTGGCAGCGCAGGGAGTAGGGGTCTTGCACCTTGCTGCATTCACGGTGCGACAGGTTGATGTCGGAGCCATCCAGCAGCGTGCGGTAGGCTGCCGCAGCGTCGATCTGCCCCTGGTGGCCGCGCAGGGAGTGGATACGATGATCAAACGGCTTGACCGAACCGGCCGCCGCGTCTACCGACAGCGCGCCAGATACCAGCGCGGTCTGGTACAGGTCTTCAATGTCGAACAGATGTTTGACGGCCAGCGCGGTGGAAGCCTGGGTACCGTTGAGCAGGGCCAGCCCTTCCTTGGCGGCCAGGGTCATCGGTTCACAACCGATGTGACGCAGGCCTTCCACCGCGCTGCAGCGGCGGCCTTCAATAAACACCTCACCCACCCCCAGCAAGACCGCAGCCATATGCGCCAGCGGGGCGAGGTCGCCGGACGCACCCACCGAGCCTTTGACCGGGATCAGCGGCAGCACGTCGGCGTTGTACAGGCGGATCAGGGTATCAATCACACACAGGCGCACACCGGAGTGGCCGCGCGCCATCGACGACAGTTTCATCACCATCAGCAGGCGCACCACCGGGGCCGACATCGGCTCACCCACGCCGACGGCGTGCGACAGCACCAGATTCTTCTGCAGCAGTTCCAGCTGGTCGTTCGGAATATGGGTACTGGCCAGGCGACCAAAACCAGTGTTGATGCCGTAAGCGGGCTCGCCTTTGGCGACAATGGCGGCTACCGCCTGCGCACCGGCTTCAATGACCGGAACAGCGTCCGCCGCCAGCTTGAGGGTCGTCCGGCTGCGGGCGACCTGTCGCAGTTGCGCCAGGGTCAGGTGGCCGGGGTGGAGGGTCAGTTCGGTCATGATGGCATCCTGTATAGACAAGTTCGTGCAGTATAGGAGAAAAAAATTGTCTATACAAGTGCTCGCAACAGGGTGTGCTACCATCGCAGCGGTCTGAAATGAGGTGGGTGCAGTATGTCGGCAGTGTTCCAGCAACTGGTAGCGTGGCAACGTCAGCATGGACGGCGCGGCTTGCCGTGGCAGCAGTCGGCAGACCCTTACCGGGTGTGGCTGTCCGAAATCATGCTGCAGCAGACACAGGTGGCAACGGTCATAGGCTATTACGAGCGCTTTCTGGCGGCGTTTCCGGATGTGGAAGCGCTGGCTGTGGCCCCCGTGGATGCCGTACTGGCGTTGTGGAGCGGCTTGGGCTATTACGCTCGTGCTCGCAACCTGCATCGCGCCGCGCAGCAGGTGGTGGCGCTGGGCGGCTTTCCGCGCACGCCGGAAGGCCTGCAGGCCTTGCCCGGCGTTGGTCCCTCGACCGCTCACGCCATTGCGGCTTTCAGCTGGGGCGCGCCGGTGGCCATTCTGGATGGCAACGTCAAACGCTGGCTGGCGCGGTGGCTGGCGCTGGATGCGGACCTGAGCCAGAAACCGGTGCATGAGCAGCTGTGGCAGCAGGCACAGGCCCTGGTGCCTGCAGATGCCAGCCATGCCGAGATGGTGGCCTACACCCAGGCCTGTATGGACCTCGGTAATTTGCGCTGTATCCGCCGCCAGCCGCGTTGTGACGATTGCCCATTGCAGAGCAGCTGTGCCGCGCATGCGCAGGGTCTGCAGCAGCAGTTGCCCCGTCCCAAGGTACGCAAGACCCAGCCAGAGCGTGCAGTGGCGCTATGGGTGTGCCTGTGGCGTGATCAGGTGTGCCTGCAGCAGCGGCCCATGCAGGGGTTGTGGGGCGGGCTGTGGTGTTTGCCGGAGTATGCCGGGGATGGCGAGATTGCGGCGCTGTCCGGCGCGGTGCCGCTACAGCATTTACCTGCCTTTACCCACGTGTTTACCCACTTCCGCTTGCAGATCAGCCCCTGTCTGAGCGCGTGGCCGGAGGCCGCGCCTCCGCCACTTGATGGGCGCTGGTTTGCCCTGCCGGATGCCTTGCAACTGGGCTTGCCGCAGCCGATCCGAAAAATCCTGCAGGCAACGGCCGCGATGCAGCAGGATTTTCGTTTACAATCCGAAGCTTAATCTTGCCATTGCAGGATGCAGTGGTGCTGAACTCAACCCTTTCTGGAGTGCGCTGACCATGCCGGTGAACTTGCCGACCTTGCAACCTGCCGACCTGCTGCCGGTGCCCGGTGTTGAACTGGGCTGGGCGGAAGCCGGGATCAAGAAACCGGGCCGTAAGGATGTCCTGGTCATGCGCCTGGCAGAAGGCACGGCGGTGGCCGGGGTGTTTACCCGTAACCGTTTCTGCGCCGCGCCCGTCACCGTGTGTCAGGACCATCTGGCGCAGCGCCCGGCGCGGGCGCTGGTGGTGAACACCGGCTGCGCCAACGCCGGTACGGGCGAAATGGGCTTGCGGGATGCACTGGCGACCTGCCAGCGCGTCGGCGAGCTGCTGGATGTGCCGGCGCAGGCCGTGCTGCCGTTCTCGACCGGGGTGATTCTGGAGCCTTTGCCGATGGACCGCCTGCTGGCCGGGCTGCCACAGGCTGTGAGCCGCTTGCAGCCGGGCAACTGGTACGAGGCAGCGCACGCCATCATGACCACTGATGTCGCCCCCAAGGCGATGTCGCGCCAGCTGCAGCTGGATGGCAAGACCGTCACCATCACCGGTATCGCCAAGGGGGCGGGCATGATCCACCCCAATATGGCGACCATGCTGGGTTATGTGGCGACCGACGCGGCCGTGGCCCCCGGTTTGCTGCAGGAAATGACGCGCCGACTGGCCGATGAGTCCTTCAACTGCATCACGGTGGATGGTGATACCTCAACCAACGACTCCTTCATCGTGATGGCGACGGGCCAGGCGGGCAATGCCCTGATTGCACAGCCGGGCCTGGCGCTGGAGCAGCTCTACACGGCGCTGCGTGAGGTGGCGCAGTTTCTGGCCAAGGCCATTGTGCGTGATGGCGAAGGCGCGACCAAATTGATGACGGTGGCGGTGGAAGGGGGGCGCTCGCTGGAGGAGTGCAAGGCGGTGGCCTACGCCATCGCCAAGTCACCGCTGGTCAAGACGGCGTTTTTTGCTTCCGACCCCAATCTGGGGCGGATCCTGGCGGCGATTGGCTATGCACCACGCGAATGCGCCAGTCTGGCGGATCTGGATACCAGCGCGCTGCAAGTTTATCTGGGCAAGGTGCTGGTGGCCGAGCACGGTGGCCGCGCCAGCAGCTACCGTGAAGAGGACGGTCAGGCGGTGATGCAGGAGGCCGAAATCCTGATCCGGGTGGTGCTGAATCGGGGTTCGGCACGCAGCACCGTCTGGACCTGCGATTTCTCCTATGACTATGTGAAGATTAACGCGGATTACCGGAGCTGAGCTGCATGAGCCTGGATATTCAGCAGCAGGTGCTGCAGCAGCTGGCCCGCATTGCCGATGCCCTCGAGGGCGGGGCATTGCCCGTCAACGACTGGCAGGCCAGTGCCTACCGCTGGCGGCGGCAGGGGGCGCGGGGCTATTTGCAGCCGGTGCCGCACTGGCACCGCATTGCGCTGGATGATCTGCACAGCATCGAGCCGCAGAAGCAGCAGATGCTGCAAAACACCCGCCAGTTTGTGGCGGGCCGTCCTGCCAACAATGTACTGCTGACCGGCAGCCGGGGGACCGGCAAGTCCTCGCTGATCAAGGCCATGCTGACCACCTTTGTTGATCAGGGGCTGCGGCTGGTGGAGGTGGACAAGAGCGAGCTGCAGGATCTGCCGGAGCTGATCGAGCAACTCTACGGGCGGCCTGAGCGCTTTATCGTGTTCTGCGATGACCTGTCGTTTGACGAAGGCGACGGCAGCTACAAGGCGCTGAAGGTGGCGCTGGACGGTACGGTGACGGCACCGGGTGAGAACGTGCTGATTTACGCTACCAGTAACCGACGCCATTTGGTGCCCGAGTATTTTGAGGACAATGCACGCAGCAAACTGGTGGGCGAGGAAATCCATCCCGCCGAGGCGGTGGAAGACAAGATTGCCCTCTCGGAGCGCTTTGGTCTGTGGCTGTCGTTTTACCCGTTTGACCAGAACGAGTATCTGGCGGCAGCGGCACACTGGTTGCAGCATTTTGGCGCCGTGATGGATGATGCCGCACGCCAGCAGGCGCTGCTGTGGGCGCTGTCTCGTGGCGGGCGTAGCGGGCGGGTGGCGTGGCAGTTTGCCCGCGATTATGCCGGTCGGCAAAGCGGGGTGCAGCCATGACCAAGCGCTTCGTGCACGTTGCTGCGGGCGTGATCAAACGCCCGGATGGCACCTTCCTGTTGGCCAGCCGTCCCGAAGGCAAACCAATGGCGGGTTACTGGGAATTTCCCGGTGGCAAGATCGAGGCTGGAGAGTCTGCTGCGGAGGCCCTGCAGCGTGAGCTGCATGAGGAGCTGGGCATTACCATGCAGGAAGCGCTACCGTGGGTGACGCAGAACTTTGATTACACCCATGCGCGGGTGCGCCTGCACTTCTTCCAGGTGGAGCAATGGCAGGGTGAGCCGCAGGCGCACGAAGGCCAGCAAATGGCCTGGGTGTCACCTGCGCATCATGCGGTTGAGCCGGTGTTGCCGGCCAATGCCGCGATCCTGCGCTGGCTGGCACTGCCGGACCAGATGCAGGTGGGCAGTGCCGCGGCAGAGTGTGTATTGCTATCACAGCTGCCGCAGCAGAGCCAGCGTGGCGAGGTGTGTGGTGTACTTGGGCCACAGCCCTTGCAGCATTGGTCGGCCAGCGATTTGATGCTGCAGACGGTCCGGCCTGCAGCGGTGAGCTGGTGTGGAGCGCAGGTCCAGTCGCACGAGCAGCTGCTGCATGCCGCCCGGTTGGGCCTGGACTATGTGTGGGCGGATGACAGCGTGACCCTGGCGGAGATACAGGCGTGGTGCGTGGATGGCCCGCCCTTGCCCTTGTTTGCCAGCACGCACCGCTTCCCTGAGGGGCTGGCGGCGGCCCGACACATCGGGGTGCACGGATTGCTGCGATGAGGTTGCTGTTTCGCGCAGGGTGGTTGCTGCTCACCTTGCTGGTGGTGGGGGCCATGGCCTGGGGCTGGCTGAAGCAGCGTAGCCAGTTGACGGGGCACGTGGTGAGTTGTGCAGACCCGCTGCAGGGGTGCCGTGGGTCAACTCAGACTGGCTCGGCATTGCAATTGCGCTTCTTGCAGCCGGCCTCCGGCTTGCAGCGGTTTGCCGTCACGGTCAGTGGCGTACAAGCAAAGCAGCTATCGGTGCAGTTCGATATGCAAGGCATGCAGATGCCGCCAGCCCGCTTTGCCCTGCAACAGCAAACAGCAGGCTGGCAGGGCTCGGCCATTTTGCCGGTGTGTGTGCAGGGACGGCGCGACTGGCAAGTCACAGTCTGGGCGGATGGGACGCCTTACCGCTTTCAGTTCAGCCAGCCATCACGCTGAGGCGCAGCCTAGTTCAGATGCTCTGCGCCGGTTTCATCCTGATCTTCTGCGGCAACTCGGTATTGTTCCGTGGCCCATTGGCCAAGATCAATCAGCTTGCAGCGCTCGCTGCAGAAGGGACGCCAGCGGTTATCCGGCGAAAACGGGGTGAGGGTGCCACAGCTGGGGCAGGGAACCTGCCGGATCGTACGGGAAGGCATTACAGGTTGCAGTAGGTCAGGGTGAACGTCACATCGCAATCCAGCGTTTTCGGGCGTACTTCGCCGCCCGGGCTGGTGAAGCGGATATTGATGGCATATTTGTTGGCGGAGAGCTCGGGTACGCCAATCAGCTCGTCCGGCATGTCGACGCGAAGCAGCTGCACCAGTTTGCCACCGGACATCTGCTGAAACATGCCGTTGCGGGCAACGTACTGATGGGTTTTGCCGGAGTCTCGCAAGAGGCGCAGCACGATGGCAACGCCATCGCGAATCGGTAGCAGCGGCTTCATCCAGGCAACGAGATCATACTGGCGCACCATGGCTTCGTGGTTCAGCCAGAAGTGATAGGACGGGATGTCAAACTCGCAGACCCCACCCGGGATGCTCATGCGCTGCTTGATGCCCATCAGCCACTCGTTCTCGCGGATGTGCTGGCCAAACTTGCCGGTGACTTCCAGCAAGCGGGCACTGGTCTGCTCGATCTCCTGCAGGATGCGGTCCAGCGCATCTTCTGAAATCTGTGGATTGCTGCGCAAGGCTTCCAGCGTGGTGCGCTGGCGTTCCAGCTCTTGCAGCAGATCAGACTTCAAATCTGCCCGCGCGCCAATTTCGATGATCTCGAAAAGGGTCTGCAAGGCAAAGTGGTGTTCAAATCCCGCTGTCTTGGCGGAAAAGTGCTCAAAGCGCTCGTACAGGTCTTCCAGCCGCAGCAAGCTGCGGATGCGTTCGCTCAATGGGAACTCGTACTGGATCACGATGGCCTGGCAGGAGTAAGGTTTGCCACATTCTGCACCAACAAGCCCAAATATACAAACCGCTTCATCATGCAAAGCCTGTATTGGCGCGCCATAGGCGGGTTTTTTCAAGGTAAGCCTGATGCAAAGGCCATAATTGCGCCTGCAGCTCGTCCAAACTGCCCTGATTATCGACTACATCGTCGGCAGCGGTCAGGCGTTGCTGACGATTCCATTGCTGCGCCATGATGCGGCGAACCATGTCCGCATCCAGCTGACTACGCTGCATTACCCGTGCAATCTGGAGGTCTTCCGGACAGTCTACCACCAGCGTTCGGTGCACCCGCTGCGTGTAATGGCCGGTTTCAAACAGCAGGGGTACCACCAACACCACATACACCCCCTGAGCCTGTTGCACGGCATCTTCGGCGCTGTGCTGGATCATCGGGTGCAGGATGGCCTCCAGCTGCTGACGGGCTGTGGGGTCATGAAACACCCGCTCTCGCATCACTGTACGATCCATGCTGCCATCCGCTGCAGCAATGGCTGTGCCGAAAGCCTGGATCAGGGCGGGCATGGCCGCGCCTTGCGGTGCGGTGAGCTGATGGGCGAGCTGATCGGTATCCACCACGGTGGCACCCCACTGCTGCAGGATGTCCGCCGCGGCAGACTTTCCGGAGCCGATGCCGCCGGTCAGGCCCAGGACCCAGGGACGGTGCATGCCTAGTGCAGGATCAGGTTGCCGGCAAACAGGGTAATGACCCCACCCATTGCCAGATAGGGGCCAAATGGCAGTTTCTTCTGCCAGGCGTGCTTGCCCAGCACGATCATCAGGATGCCCACTACCGCGCCAACGGCAGAGGCGATAACGATGATCTGCGGCAGGGCTTGCCAGCCAAGCCAGGCACCCAGCGCGGCCAGCAGCTTGAAGTCGCCATAACCCATGCCTTCCTTGCCGGTGGTCAGCTTGAACAGCCAGTACACGCTCCACAGCAGCAGGTAACCAGCGACTGCACCCAGCACGGCTTGTGGCAGGGCGACCAGACCGTGACCGGCCCACGCCAGCAATACGCCGACCCACACCAGCGGCAGGGTGAGGTCGTCCGGCAAGTACATGGTGTCCAGATCAATGAAGGTCAAGGCCAGCAGGATGGCACACAGCCCATAGAGCGCCAGTGCTAGCCAGAGGTCATGGCCGCCAAACTGTGCCATGCAGCTGGCCGCAGCCAGCCCGCTGAGCAGCTCCACCAGCGGATAGCGTGGCGAAATGCGCGCCTGGCAACCCTTGCACTTGCCGCCTTGCAAGGCATAGCTCAGCAAGGGGATGTTTTCCAGCGCGCTGATGGCATGACCGCAGTGCGGGCAGGCTGAGCGCGGCACCACCAGGTTATAGCGCTGCGGGCTGAGGGTGCTACCCACCACCTTGGAGGCCTGCTGGTATGCGGCCGCATGGGGGCCGCCGTCCTCGCCCAGCTGACCCAGGATGTCACGGGCATCGCTCAGCCAGCCGGTTTCCAGCATCTTCGGCAGACGGTGGATGACCACGTTGAGAAAGCTGCCCACCAGCAAACCAAACCCGCCCGCAATCGCCACCCATACCGCGAGCGGCATGCTACCGAACAGTTCCTGCATCAGACGACCTGGCCGATCTTGAAGATGGGCAGGTACATGGCCACCACCATGCCGCCGATCAGGGTACCCAGTACCACCATGATCATCGGTTCCATCAGGCTGGAGAGGGCCTCTACGGCACGGTCTACTTCCTCTTCGTAGAAGTCGGCCACCTTGGCCAGCATGGAGTCCAGCGAGCCGGATTCCTCACCAATGGCCGTCATCTGCAGCACCATATTGGGGAACACCTTGCTGTTCTGCATGGCGATGGTCAGGCTGGTACCCATGCTGACTTCGGCCTGAATCTTTTTGGTGGCTTCGACATAGACCTGGTTGCCGGAAGCGCCCCCCACCGAGTCCAGTGACTCCACCAGCGGGACACCGGCAGCAAACATAGTGCCCAAGGTACGCGACCAGCGCGCCAGCGTGGCTTTGCGGATCACATCGCCAAACACCGGCAGCTGCAACATCAGCTTGTCCATGCGCATCTGCATGGTGCGGGAGCGTTTCCACATGTAGAAGAAGGCATACAGGCCGCCAAAGATGCCACCAAAGATGGCCCACCACCACTCGACAAAGGCATCCGATAGCGCCATCACGAACAGAGTCGGTGCTGGCAGGTCCGCACCAAAGCTGGTGAACAGCTCCTTGAACGCGGGAATCACGAAAATCATGATCACGGCCGTGATGACGAAAGCCACCACAATGATGGATACCGGATAGAACAGGGCAGACTTGATCTTGCCCTTCACTTCCAGGATCTTTTCCTTGTAGATGGCCAGACGGTCCAGCAGGGTATCCAGAATACCAGCCTGTTCGCCGGCCTCGACCAGATTGCAGAACAGGTTGTCGAAGTAAAGCGGATACTTGCGGAAGGCTTGCGACAGGCTGCTACCGGTCTCCACATCCGACTTGATGTCCATCAGCAGCTTGGCTACCGACGGGTTACCATGCCCTTTGCCCACAATGTCAAAAGCTTGCAGCAGCGGCACACCGGATTTCATCATGGTGGCCAGCTGGCGGGTGAACAGGGTGATGTCCTTTTCCGAGATCCGCTTGCCGCGTGAGCGGCGGGCCTTCTTGATCACGGCAGGTTTTAGCCCCTGCTTGCGCAGCTGGGAGGCGATGGCCTCGCGGGTAGCCGCGCGCATTTCGCCCTTGACGGTCTTGCCGCTTTTGTCTTTGGCTTCCCACAGAAACAGGGCTTCCTGGGGGCCGGACTTGCCGGCGGTTTTCTTGACTGCGGTTGCGGTGGCCATGGCGGTTATCCGTAATGGTTCATTCGTTGGTAACGGCTTCGATCTCTTCCAGCGAGGTTAGCCCTTGGCGGACTTTCAGCAAGCCGGATTGTCGCAGGTCACGAACCCCTTCGCGCTTCGCCTGATCGGCAATGTCGATGGCGTTGCCGTTAGACATGATGATACGCTGCATTTCTTCACTGATCGGCATCACCTGATAGATCCCCAGGCGGCCTTTGTAGCCGGAGCCTTTGCAGGCATCGCAGCCCACATGCTGGTAGGGCTTCCAGCTGCCGTCCAGGTCATCCTCGGTGAAACCGGCACGCAACAAGGCGGCGGGCGGAAGGTCAATCGGCTTCTTGCAGGCGCTGCACAGGCGACGAGCCAGCCGTTGCGCCGTGATCAAAATCACCGAGCTGGCAATATTGAACGGGGCCACGCCCATGTTCATCAGGCGCGTCAGCGTGGTAGGCGCATCATTGGTGTGCAGGGTAGAGAAAACCATGTGACCGGTCTGCGCGGCCTTGATGGCAATATCTGCGGTTTCCAGGTCCCGGATTTCACCCACCATGATGATGTCTGGATCCTGCCGCAGGAAGGATTTCAGCGCGGCGGAAAAGGTCAGACCCGCTGCGTCATTGACGTTTACCTGGTTAATCCCGGCCAGGTTGATTTCAGCCGGGTCTTCAGCGGTGGCAATATTGATGCCAGGCTCGTTGAGGATGTTCAGGCAGGTGTAGAGCGACACCGTCTTGCCGGAACCGGTGGGTCCGGTGACCAGCACCATGCCGTAAGGTCGCTTGATGGCATTCATCAAGCTTTCCTTCTGCTCCGGCTCATAGCCCAGCGCGTCGATGCCCAGCGTGGCGCTGCTGGGGTCGAGAATACGCATCACGATCTTTTCGCCATGCAGGGTCGGCAGGGTGGACACCCGGAAGTCGATGGCGCGGCTCTTGGACAGCACCAGCTTCATGCGGCCATCTTGCGGCACCCGCTTCTCGGCGATGTTCAACTTGGAAATCACCTTGATGCGGGAGGCAATTTTTTCCTTGATGGCGAGCGGGGGCTGTGCGACCTCATGCAGGACACCATCGGTACGGTAGCGAATACGGTAGAACTTCTCGTAAGGCTCAAAGTGAATATCCGAGGCGCCGCCATTGATGGCGTCCATCAGGATCTTCTGGATGTAGCGGACGACAGGTGCATCATCAATGTCCGCACCGCCATCGGCCTCTTCCTGCTTTTCCTCGCCCGCGGACAACTGCAGGTCCGAGTCGTCGAGCATCAGGTTTTTCAGGTTGGCACCGCTGGCCTCGATCTGGGCGTCAATCAGCTTGCCCAGCTTGTCGTCCTCGACCACCACGGCTTCGATGGTTGAGCCGAGCTTGAACTTGATCTCGTCCAGCGCGTCATTATTGGTCGGGTCCGCAATGCCGATGAACACCGTGTTGCCGCGCTTGTACAGCGGCACCGCCCGGCGTGACATCATCAGTTTCTGGTCGAGCAGGTTCTTGGGCAGATAGTCCAGGTTGAAGCTGGACAAGTCGAGCAGCGGGAAGCAGAAGGTATTGGCCGCAAATTCGGCGACCTTGCGAGCGGGCATCTTCTTGCTTTGCACCAGCTGCTGTACAAAGCCAATCCCGCCTTGCTGGGCTTGCTCCTGCAGGGTGAGCGCATCGGCTTCGCTCAGCAGGTTCTGCTGGATCAGGGCCCGGGCCAGGCCAGGCAGCATGTTGGGAGAGATTGCCACGGTATCGCTTTCGCTAACAATTCGTCTTTAACTTTAGCGCAATTTCCGGCGTTAGAGCAGGCCGGGAGCGGCGCAATGATAATGGAATTATTGCTGGGCTGCCCAGCAAAACCTTCAAGTGTTGCTTGCCTGCGACACTCTGTGGCTCAGGCGGGCCCGCTTGACGCCCCGTTCCTGCATGCTGATGACCTCGATGATGACCTCGCCCAGGCGCAGGCAGGTCCCCACTTCGGGCAGTCCTTCCAGTTGCTGCAAAATCAGGCCATTCAAGGTTTTCGGACCATCCAGCGGTAAAGGCAGCCCGCACTGTTGCTGCAGGTCGCGCAGCAGGCAGGCGCCATCGGCCAGTACCGAGCCCGACTCAGCCGCTTGCCAGCCTGCCTGATTGCGGCCCTCCGAGGGGAGTTCACCGAGCACCTCGCCCAGTATATCGGTCAAAGTCAGCAGGCCTTGAATCTCCCCATATTCGTCCACGACCAGCCCCATGCGCTGCCGCTGCCGCTGGAATTCCCGTAGCTGCGTCAGCAAGGGGGTGCCGGAGGGGATGAACAGGGGAGGGCGAATCAGTGGCTGCAGGGTGGCCAAGGGGCTGTCATCCCGCTGGCGCAGGGAGAGGGCTTTGCGGGCGTGCAGGATGCCGCTGATCTGCTCGTCGTCCCCCTGATAGGCTGGCAGCAGGGTGTGCCGGGCCATGGCGAGGTGATGCCAGCCTTGTCCGGCAGGCTGCGACAGGTCAAATCGCTCCATGTGCTGGCGCGGCGTCATGATGTCATCCACCGTGCGGGAGGACAGGTCCAGCAGGTTCAGCAGCAGGGTGCGGTGCTGCGCCTGAAACAAGTGCGGCGACTCGCCGAGCAGCAGTCGCAGGGCATCATGGTCATCCTGCGGGCGGGCATGGGCCAGTGGCCGCAGCAATTGCCGGATACTCCATTGCAAGCCCTGGCTCAGCGGCAGGCAGATGACCCGCAGCACATACAGCAGATAGCTGCAGGCGTAGGCCAGGGCCGGTGCGGGCAGCAATGCCGCCAGTCGTGGTGCCAGCTCGCTGACGGCCACGATGGCCAGCAGGCAGCACGCCCAGGTCAACAGCATGGCGGGCAAGGCCAGCTCGGTAAAATGATCGACTGCCCACAAGGTGGCGAAACCGGCCAGGCTCAGATACAGCGCAATGCGGCATAGCAGGAGGGTCGCCAGCAGCTGCTCGGGTTGCTGCAGCAGACGCAGGGCCAGTCTAGCCCCCCAGTGCTTGTTCTGGACATGCTGGCGCAGCAACAGTCGGTTGACAGAAAGCAGGCTGAATTCTGCTGCCGCCAGCAGGCCGCAACCGGCCAGCAAGCCCAAGGTGAGCCACAGCAGGCGGTAGGAGGGAATGTCGTCCAAAGCAGGGCCTCAGGGCTGGATCGTCAGCGCCGCAACACCACTTCCAGCACAAACTTGCTGCCGACATAGGCCAGCAACAGGAAGACGGAGCCCAGCAGGGTCAAGCGTGTGGCCAGACGTCCGCGCCAGCCCAGGGTGTGGTGGCCCAGTAGCAGGCCACCAAAGGCCAGCCAGGAGATCAGCGAGAAAATATTCTTGTGATTGGGAAGGAACCAGGCACCAAGACGGCTGTGAGAGAACAGCGCGCCAGAGATCAGCGCTGCAGTCAGCAGCAGGAACCCCACCAGGATAGTATTGAACAGCAATCGCTCCAGTCCCAGTAGCGGTGGAAGTTGCTGCAGGCTGCGATGGTTCTGTACATGGTGCAGGTTGTACTCCACCACCGTCATGAACAGTGCCAGCAACGTGGCCACGGATAGCAGGCTGTAAGCCATCAGCGCCAGCAACAGGTGCAGCTTGAACCAGGGCTGGCTGGCATCCACCAGCAAGTGCTGGGCTGGCAGGATGGCCTGCAGCCCGGTGCCGAGTGCGGCCAGTGGCAGCAGCAAGGGATAGAGACCGGAGAGGTTTTGCCAGTGTGCGCTGCAATACACCATGAGCAAGATCAGGCAGGCCAGCATGGAGGTGGCGTTACCAATGCCCAGGTTGACGCCCAGTGGGGTCACTACCGCCAGCCCCAAGACCGCAGCATGGGCCAGCAGGGCGACACCGAGCACGTAAGGCTCGGCCTGGATCGGCAGCAAAGGCGAGCGCCCGGCCCAGCGGGTGCGCTGAAAGTGCCAGGCCAGCATCAGGTAAATCAGGGCTATGACAAAGGAAAACATGTAAGCCGCGTGTGAGTCGGGTAAAATCGACAGAATGGCAGTCTATCATCACTTGCACTGCTTGCGGGTGTGCAACAGGGCACACCTTTGCTTTCCTGAACCTTCCGCCGGTCAAACCGGTGAGTAATGTGACGCCATGCTTGATAATCTGACCGGTCGTTTGTCGACCATCATGAAAACGCTGCGCGGTGAAGCGCGGCTGACTGAATCCAATATCAGCGATGCGATGCGTGAAGTGCGCATGGCACTGCTGGAGGCCGATGTGGCCTTGCCGGTGGTGAAGACCTTCATCGCCCAGGTCAAGGAAAGGGCCATGGGGCAGGAGGTGATTGGCAGCCTGAGCCCGGGCCAGGCCGTGATCGGTGTGGTCCATCAGGAGCTGACGCGGCTGATGGGTGAGGCCAATGTCGACCTCAACTTTGCCTCACAACCCCCGGCCATCGTATTGATGGCTGGTCTGCAGGGGGCGGGCAAGACCACCACCGTGGGCAAGCTGGCCAAGTACGTGCGCGAGCAGCACAAGAAAAAAGTGCTGGTGGTCAGCTGTGACGTGTACCGCCCGGCGGCCATTGAGCAGCTACGCCTGCTGGCCGAGCAGGTGGGGGTGGAGTGGTTCCCTTCGTCTGACCAGGATGAGCCAGTGGCCATTGCCCGTGCTGCACTGGAGCATGCCCGCCGCCATCTGTTTGATGTGTTGCTGGTGGATACGGCAGGTCGCCTGGCCATTGACGAGGCCATGATGCAGGAAATCAAGGCGCTGCACGCCGCCTTGAATCCGATCGAGACCCTGTTTGTGGTGGATGCCATGCAGGGGCAGGATGCGGTCAATACTGCCCGCGCCTTCAGTGAGGCGCTGCCGCTGACCGGCGTGGTGCTGACCAAGCTGGATGGTGATGCTCGTGGTGGTGCAGCCTTGTCCGTGCGGCAGATTACCGGCAAGCCGATCAAGTTTGTCGGCGTGGCTGAAAAAGTGGGCGGGCTGGAGCCTTTCCATCCGGAGCGGATGGCGTCCCGTGTGCTCGGCATGGGCGATGTGCTGAGCCTGATCGAAGAGGCGCAGAAGTCGGTCGATCAGGAAGAGGCCAAGAAGATGATGGCCAAGGTCAAGTCCGGCAAGGGCTTTGACCTGGAAGACTTCAAGATGCAGATCGTGCAGATGCGCAAGATGGGCGGCATCAGCGGGCTGATGGACAAACTGCCCGCGCAGTTGACGGGGCAGCTGGGCGGGCAGCTGCCAGCCGGCGCGGACGAGAAGGCCATCAACCGCATTGAAGGCATCATCAATTCGATGACACGGCAAGAGCGCAGCAAGCCCGAGCTGATCAAGGCTTCGCGCAAGCGCCGCATCGCGGCGGGGGCGGGTGTGTCGGTGCAGGAGGTCAACCGCCTGCTGAACCAGTTTGAAACCACACAAAAAATGATGAAGCAATTCAGCAAGGGCGGTATCGGCAAGCTGATGCGCGGCATGAAGGGCATGTTCCCCGGCATGCGCTGAGCCGGTGCGGACGGCGGTGTTTGGCGGTCTTGCAACAGCTTGGTGAGGTGGCTAGGGCTGATATGTGCAAAGACTTGCCAAACAGTTGAATGTGCGCGTAAAATCTGCCCTCTTTGGCATAACACCCATTTTACTATTCAGGTAGAGAATCATGGTCGTAATTCGTCTGGCTCGTGGCGGTGCAAAGAACCGTCCGTTCTACAACGTGGTGGTAACGGACTCCCGCAACCGTCGTGATGGCCGCTTCGTCGAGCGCATCGGTTTCTACAACCCGGTGGCTGCCGAGGGCGAGGAAGGCCTGCGTCTGGCTCAGGATCGTCTGGCCTACTGGATCGGTGTTGGCGCTCAAGTGTCCGACTCGGTTGCCAAGCTGGTCAAGCGCACCAAGTAAGTCTGTACAGGCCAGCTGCGGGTGAGCACCTTGCAACGCGCTGACACGCCTGTCGCAGTACCCGACGCCGACCTCGTGCCCATGGCCAAGGTCGGCGCGCCTTTTGGGGTGCTTGGCTGGGTGCATGTCTATGCCGATACCGAATATCCGGACAGCCTGTTCGATTACGAGCAGTGGCATCTGGGTAACGGCAAGGTCTGGCGACCCTATCAGCTGGAAACCGCCAAGCTGCACGGCAAGGGGCTGGTTGCCAAGTTCGTGGGCTGTGATGACCGCGATCAGGCCGCCCTGTTGCGCAACCTGACGGTGGCTGTGCCTCGCAGCGAGCTGCCGGTGCCGGAAGAGGACGAGTATTACTGGTCTGATCTGGTTGGCATGTCGGTGGTGAACCTGCGTGGCGAGGCGCTGGGTGTGGTGGACCACTTGCTGGAGTCTGCCGGCAATGATTTGCTGGTGCTGCAAGGTGAGCCGCAGCGGCTGATTCCGTTTGTGCGGCAGATTGTGCATGCAGTCAGCTTGGCTGACCGGCAGATTACGGTGGACTGGGAGCGCGACTATTAAGCGCTTGGTGCGGGGGCAGGGTCATGCGCTTTGATGTGGTGACCTTGTTTCCGGAGATGTTCAAGGCGTTGACTGATGTGGGGGTCAGCGCACGAGGCTTCCGCATTGGGGCGTGCAGCCTACAATGCTGGAATCCACGGGATTACACCAGCAATGCCTACCGTACGGTGGATGATCGTCCGTACGGGGGCGGGCCGGGCATGGTGATGCTGCCGGAGCCACTGGAAAAAACGCTGGCTGCCGCGCGCGCTGCACAGCAGGCCGCTGGTGTGGCGCAGCCGCATGTGGTGTACCTGTCGCCGCAGGGGCGGCGGCTGGATCACGCTGCAGTACAGAATTTGCGCCAGCGTGAAGGTTTGATTTTGCTGGCCGGGCGTTATGAGGGTGTGGATGAGCGCCTGATCGAACGCCAGGTAGATGAAGAGCTGTCGATTGGCGATTATGTACTGTCTGGCGGTGAGCTGCCGGCGATGGTGCTGATGGACGCGCTGATCCGGCTGCTGCCGGGCGTGCTGAATGATGCCGCGTCGGCAGAAGAAGATTCGTTTGTTTCCGGCTTGCTGGATTGTCCGCATTACACGCGGCCGGAAGTGTATGAAGGTATGGCGGTGCCCGGCGTCTTGCTGTCCGGTCACCACAAAGAGATCAACCGCTGGCGGTTGAAACAGGCGTTGGGGCGCACCTGGCTGCGAAGGCCGGATCTGCTGCAACAACGCCCGCTGTCGAAAGAGGAGTCTCGTCTGCTGGCTGCGTTTCAGGAGGAAACGCGGCAGGCCACTCGCCAAGATGCGGGTGCCCCGGGTTGTCCGCCGCAGGAACAAGACACCAAGCAACAGGAATAGCATCATGAACCTGATCCAGATTCTGGAACAAGAAGAAATCGCCCGCCTGGGCAAAACCATTCCGGCATTCGCCCCGGGCGACACCGTGGTGGTGCAAGTGAAGGTGAAGGAAGGTAACCGTGAACGTCTGCAGGCTTACGAAGGCGTGGTGATCGCCAAGCGTAACCGTGGTCTGAACAGCTCCTTCATCGTGCGCAAGATTTCTTCCGGCGAAGGCGTGGAACGTACTTTCCAGCTGTACTCGCCGCAAGTGGCTGCCATTGAAGTGAAGCGCCGTGGTGACGTGCGCCGCGCCAAGCTGTACTACCTGCGCGAGCGTTCCGGCAAGTCGGCCCGCATCAAGGAAAAGCTGCCGGCACGCAAGGTTGCTGCCGTGGCTGCCCCGGCTGCAGAGTAAGTCAGGACTTCGGGATGCCTGTGCATCCCCTGATCCGGAAAACGCGGAGCGCAAGCTCCGCGTTTTTTTTTGCGAATAAACATGTAAAAAGTGCGTGATGGCTCTTGCTCTTGCGGGGCGGGCCAAGCAACATGCCGCCAGGATTCTGTTGTGGATGGACTGAGGCGTGATGCAAAGCAAGACATGGTGGATCGGCCTGTGTGCCGGGGTATGGTTAACCGGGCAGGCGCTGGCAGACAATATGCCTTTGGCGCAGTGGCTGAAGGAGGGGCAGGCGACGGCGGTATTGTACTGGCTGGATCAGCAACCCGCCGTGGAGCTCACTGATCCGGCCTGGAGTACGCGCGAAACCTTCCGCCTGCAAGCGCTGCTGCAACAGCAGCAACTGCCTGCCCTGCAGCAGCATCTGACACCCGGCGCGCCCCTGTTGTGGCCGGCGGCCAATCTGTGGGTGGCGCAGCAAGCGCTGAAGCAAGGGCAGCTGACCGCCGCACGACAATATCTGGCGCCACTGCTGGCGGCTGAACATACCCTGTCCCCCGAGATGCGGGCGCAAGCTTCAGCCGCCTTGCTGGAGAGCCTGCTGCGCGACAATCAACTGGACGATGCCTTGCGCGAAGCGGGGCGAGCCGGTGGACTGGGGCTGCGCTTGCCCGAGGGATTGTTGCGCCAACTGGCGGTGCAGGCCTTGCTGCAAAGCCAGCCCGACCTTGCTGCCGTGAAGGCTCTGCCGCTCCCGGCAGACAGCCTGCCTGCGCAGGTACTGGCCTGGCGCAGTGGTCAGGCCAATGAAGCGGTGCTGGTGGCCTGGCTGCTCAAGCAGCTGGCAAATCCCGGCATGACGTGGCAAGCCGAGGAACTGCAGCTGCTGCATCGGGTGTCGGCCGATCTGAATCATGCCCGCCTGCAAGTCGAGATCGGACGCGTGCTGTTGTCGCAAGCCCGGCTGCCGACGGGCGTGGAGGCCTCGGCGCTATTGGCGCAATGGGCCCGGCAGGGCGAGCGCATCGGTAATCAGGCGCAATTGCTGACCGGTGACGATGACGCTTGGTGGGCTTTGCAGACCAAGCTGCCCGCCGAACAGCAATGGCAGGCCATCCCGCTGCTGGCATACCAGAACCGTGAAGCCAGTACCCCGGAGCGCCGTGCGCAGGCGGCACAGGCGCTGTTGGCACAATTGTCTAACCAGCCGGTAGCACAATGGCAACTGTTGCCGCAATTGCTGCCTCAGGGTCAGGCTGAATGGTCGGCGCAGCTATCCGCGGCGCAACGGCAGGCGCTGGCGATGCAGCTGGGTATGGGGCCGCAAGGCCGCGAAGGTGGCGACGCGCTGTTGGCCGCCAAATGGTGGCAGGGGCTGGCCGATGACTTGCCCGCCCCGGCGCAGCTGGCACGCCAGCGTGACCTGCTGGCGATTGGTGCCCGGGATGAGGCGCGCAAGCGCTTGCTGGCATGGGCCAAACCAGGTGCCACGGATGAATGGTTGACCGCACTGCCGCTGTGGACAGAAAAAGCCAAACCGGGCGAACTGGCTGCACTGTGGCAGGCGCTGGCGCGTAACGCGGGCACGGAAGTGGGGGCGCAACGCGAGCTGCAGCGTGCCAGGTCCGCCTTGGGGCTGGGCTTGTGGACGGAAGCAGCTGCGCACGCCCTGGCCGCCCGGCAGGGTTCGAGTGGAGCAGCCCGGCAGGAAGCCAGCCTGTTGGCACGGCAGGCCTTGTATCGGCTGGGTGCGGTGACCGAAGCGCAAGCGCTGGAGGCGGCGCCTGCTGCGGAGACGGTGGCTGCGGCAAACAAGCCGTTATCCCCCGCCAAGCCGCGCAAGAAGTGAGCATGTGGACCCTGCGCTTCCCCTTTCCGGATTTCTCGCTAGGCGTACGCTGTAGCACCGATGCCGTGCTGGAAGCCGCCTTTTTGCCGGTGCATTCCGGCGAGGAGGGTGCGACTGTACTGGCCAATACGGTCTGGCAGCAGCTGCTGCAATATCGGGCGCAAGGCCAGTTCTGTTTCACGCTACCCTTGCAACCGGAGGGTACCGAGCATGATCGCAAGGTATGGCAATGGTTGTGCCAGTTACCGGCCGGGCAGCCCGCCCGCTATGGCGAGGGCGCGGCCGTGCTGGGTTCCAGCGCCCAGGCGGTGGGCAATGCCTGCGGGCGTAATCCGATTCCCTTGCTGATTCCTTGCCACCGGGTGGTGGGGCAGCATGGACTGGGGGGCTTCATGCAGGGCAGGCAGGAGGGCCCCCTGTCCATCAAGCAATGGCTACTGCAACATGAATCCCGACAAGCCAGCCTCTTCGGTTGATGCCGACAGCCAGCAGTGGCTGGCGCGTTTTCTGGATGCCATCTGGCTGGAGGATGGTCTGTCACGGCAGACCATTGCGGCGTATCAGCTGGATCTGCAGCAACTGATGGTGTGGCTGGCGTCGCAAGGGCTAGGCTTGCGTCAGGCCGATGCCAGCCAGTTGGGGACGTACCTTGGTGAGCGCTTGCAGCACAGCAAGGCCAGCAGCGTGCGGCGTGCACTGTCGTCCATCAAGCGTTGCTATCAATATCTGCTGCGTGAGTCTGCCGTGCTGCAAGACCCGAGCGTGGCACTGGAGATGAAAGCCGCTCCGCGACCGTTGCCCAGCACCCTGTCTGAGGCGGAGGTCGTAGCCTTGCTGCAGGCCCCTGATGTGGCGACCCCGCTGGGGCTGCGCGACCGTGCAATGCTGGAGACCCTGTACGCAACGGGGCTGCGGGTCACCGAGTTGACCGAGTTGACGCTGGCCCAGACTGAGCTGACCGCGGGCTTTGTACGTTTGTTTGGCAAGGGCAACAAGGAGCGGCTGGTGCCGCTGGGGGATGTGGCGCTGGACTGGCTGCAGCGCTATTTGCGGCAAGCACGTGCTGAGCTGCTGCAAGGGCGCCAGAGTGAAGCCCTGTTTGTTACCCGCCGGGGCGAGGCGATGACACGGCAGATGTTCTGGCAGTTGATCAAGCGCTATCTGCTGGTGGGGGGCGTTGTCGCTGCGGGAAGTTCACGCACGATTTCCCCGCATACCCTGCGCCATGCGTTTGCCACTCACCTGCTCAACCATGGTGCCGACCTGCGCGTGGTGCAGCTGCTGCTGGGGCATGCCGATATTTCCACCACCCAGATTTACACCCATGTCGCGCGCGCGCGACTGAAAGCCCTGCACAGCGAGCATCATCCACGGGGCTGAGCTTTCGTGCTGCAGTGCAAACTGTTAGCATGCTTACTCCAAATTCTGGAGTTCCTCCCAAATGAGTTCGTCCTCAGCCACCAGTCCGCAGAAAGCTGCCGGACTGATTGTGGGCGCAATCGGCGTGGTGTATGGCGATATCGGCACCAGCCCCTTGTATACCTTGAAAGAATGCTTTGGCGGGCCGCATGCGATTCCGTTCACGGCAGACAGCATTTACGGTGTGCTGTCACTGATCTTCTGGGCACTGATGATCGTTGTGTCCATCAAGTATGTGGTGTTCATCATGCGCGCCGACAACAATGGCGAGGGCGGGATTCTTGCGCTGATGACGCTGGCACTGCGTGGTACCGAGCGCAAGACCACCCGCTGGTTCCTGATGGTGCTGGGCATCTTTGGGGCGTCGATGTTTTTCGGCGATGGCATGATCACCCCGGCCATGTCAGTACTGTCCGCGGTAGAAGGCCTGACGCTGCTCAATCATGAGTTTGAGCACTATGTGGTGCCTGCCTCAGTGGTGATCCTGTTCCTGCTGTTTGCCATTCAGCGCTTTGGTACGGCCAGCGTCGGCAAGCTGTTCGGGCCAGTGATGCTGCTGTGGTTTGGCTCGCTGGCGGTGTTGGGTCTGGCGCAGATCGTGCATCACCCGGAAGTGCTGAAGGCGATTAACCCTTGGTACGGGCTCAGCTTCATCCTGGCGCACAAGGTGCAAGCTTTCTTTGTGATGGGCTCGGTGGTGCTGGCGATTACCGGTGCCGAGGCGCTGTATGCCGATATGGGCCACTTTGGCCGCTTCCCGATCCGGGCGGCGTGGTTTGGCTTTGTGATGCCCTCGCTGGTGCTGAACTACTTTGGGCAAGGGGCGCTGCTGATTGCGGATCCTGATGCGGTGAAGAATCCCTTCTACCTGCTGGTGCCGGAGTCGTATCGCTGGATGATGGTGATTCTGGCAACCTGCTCGGCGGTGATCGCGTCGCAGGCTGTCATCTCCGGCGCATTTTCGGTGGCAAGGCAGGCGGTGCAACTGGGCTATTGCCCACGGCTGGACATCCTGCACACGTCTGAACGGGAAATTGGTCAAATCTACATCCCCTTCATCAACTGGGTGTTGATGATCATCGTGTTGCTGCTGGTGCTGACCTATCGCTCCTCCAGCAATCTGGGTGCAGCCTACGGTATTGCGGTGACCACCGAAATGGTGATGGCCACCATCCTGACCTTTGTGGTGATGCGCCGCATCTGGAAGTGGCATATCGGCTTGATCAGTACCGGCATTGCGCTGCTGCTGATTGTCGACATCGCCTTCTTCTCGGCCAATGCCATCAAGATTCCGGAGGGCGGCTGGTTCCCGCTGGTGATTGGTGCGGTGACCTTTACCCTGCTGACCACCTGGAAACGTGGCCGCAGCATCCTGTTCAAACGCCTGAACGAAGACAGCCTGCCGCTGGAAATGTTTGTCGAGAGTGTCGGGGCCCATCCGCCGCATGTGGTGGAGGGAACCGCCGTGTTCATGACCGGCAGCAAGACCGGGGTACCGCATGCTCTGCTGCACAACCTGAAGCACAACAAGGTGTTGCATGAGCGCAACGTGCTGCTGACCATCACCACGGAGGATATTCCCTATGTGCCGGATATTGACCGGCTACGGGTGCAGAGCCTCGGCCATAATTTCTGGCAGGTGGAAGCCATTTACGGCTTCAAGGAAGAACCGGATATCCATGAGATTCTCAAGATCAGTGGCGAGCAGCACAACTTGGCTTTCGAGATGATGGAGACCTCCTTCTTCCTGACCCGTGAAACGCTGATTGCCAGCAAGGTGCCGGGTATGGCCATCTGGCGGGAGAAGCTGTTTGCCTGGATGTCGAAGAATGCGACCAAGGCGACAGACTTTTTCCGCATTCCGACCAACCGGGTGGTGGAGCTGGGTACACAAGTCGAGTTGTAATGCGGCTTGCAGGGTCGTTGCGGCGACCTGTTCGGGTGGACAGTGTTCATGCTCTTGTCAAATTGCTAAAGAAAAAGTTTGGCGAGGGCAAAAAATCCTGTTCACCTGCACGCTGGACTATGCTAATTTGCGCGCCATATGTGCTGCAGTTCGGTATGTCGCCGTGGTGGTTCATATAAACCAAAAAGCCAAGGTATTCTGAGAGAGGACGATCTACATGATGAAGCTTCGCACTGTGAAAGTAGCCGCTGTTGTCGCACTGGCGCTGAGCGCCATGGGCGCACAGGCAGCCAAGACCCTGGTGTACTGCTCCGAAGGCAGCCCGGAAGGTTTCGATTCGGCCCGTTATACCGCGGGTACCACCTTTGATGCCTCCTCCCACACCGTGGGTAACCGTCTGGTTGAGTTCGAACGCGGCACCACCAAAGTGGTTCCTGCACTGGCTACCAGCTGGGAAATGTCGGCAGACGGCCTGACCTATACCTTCAAGCTGCGTCCGGGTGTGAAATTCCACACCACCGAATACTTCAAGCCGACTCGTGATTTCAACGCCGACGACGTGGTGCTGACCTTCGAACGCCAGCTGAAGAAAGACCACCCGTACAACAAGGCAGTGAGCCCGGCTCCGGAATATCCGTACTTTGGCGACATGGGCCTCGACACCACCATCAAGTCGGTGGAAAAGGTTGATCCGCTGACCGTGCGCTTCGTGCTGAACAAGCCGTCTGCCACCTTCCTGGCCGACATCGCGCTGCCGCCGACCGGCACCGTGATCTCCGCCGAATACGTCAACAAGCTGCTGGCTGAAGGCAAGGCCAACGAACTGAACAACGCCCCGATCGGCACCGGTGCCTTTGTGTTCAAGCGCTACGAAAAGGATGCGCAGATTCGCTTTGCCGCCAACCCGACTTACTGGGGCGGCAAGCAAGCCATCGACAACCTGATTTTCGCCATCACCAAGGACTCCGCTGTCCGCGCCCAGAAGCTGAAGGCCAATGAGTGCCAGGTGGCCTTTGCCCCGAAGCCGCAAGAACTGAGCAGCCTGAAGGGTGATCCGAACATCAAGATGACCAACCAGGCTGGCCTGAACGTGGGTTACCTGGCTTACAACACCCGCCACAAGCCGTTCGACAACCGTGATGTGCGCCTGGCCCTGTCGATGGCCATCAACAAGCAAGCCATTCTGGATGCGGTGTACAAAAGTGGTGACATCAGCATCGGTAACGCTGCTGTGAATCCGATCCCGCCGACCATGTGGTCCTATAACAAGGGCACCAAAGACTACGGCTACGACACCGCCAAGGCCAAGGACATGCTGGCCAAGGCCGGTTTCCCGAATGGCTTTGAGACCACCCTGTGGGCCATGCCGGTGGTGCGTCCGTACAACCCGGATGCCAAGAAGATGGCCGAACTGATCCAGGCAGACTGGGAAAAGATCGGCGTCAAGGCCAAGATCGTGACCTACGAATGGGGCGAATACCTGAAGCGTACCAAGGCTGGTGAGCATGACACCATGCTGCTGGGCTGGACCGGTGACAATGGCGATCCGGACAACTTCCTGTACGTGTTGCTGTCCTGCGACGCCGTCGCGGGTGGCAATAACCGTGCTGGCTGGTGCCAGAACGAGTTCTCTGACCTGGTGGGCCGTGCCAAGCTGACCACCAATGTCAAGGAACGCACCAAGTACTACATGCAAGCTCAAGACGTATTCAAGCGTGAAGCACCGTGGCAAACCATCGCCCACTCTGTGGTGTATGTGCCGATGCGCAAGAACGTGCAAGGCTTCGTGCAAAGCCCGCTGGGTGACATGATCTTCAAGGGCGTTAGCCTGAAGTAATGCCGTAACCCGTGAAACCGCTGGGTGGCTTTGGCTGCCCGGCGGTTTTTGTTTGTAGCGTCCTGGTGGAGTGGCCAAACAGTGCGGTTCCGGTTCCTGGTTACCTTGACGATCGCTTGTGGTGTCTCCCTTTCCGGGTGGGGTGCCAGCAAGAGCCTGACGGTATGCACTGAGAATGCGCCGGAAGGTTTCGACATGGCGCGCTACCAGTCGACCGTCACCAATGATGCCTCCAGTGAGGCTCTGTATGACCGCCTGCTGGATTTTGAGCGCGGTACCACACGGGTCATCCCCAGTCTGGCGGAGCGTTACCAGGTATCCCGCGACGGGTTGAGCTACACCTTTTACCTGCGTCAGGGCGTGCGTTTTCATCGCACCGAGTATTTCACCCCAACACGAACACTGAATGCGGATGATGTCCTGTTCACCTTCCAGCGCATGCTGGATCGTAATCATCCCTGGTATGCCTCGGCGCCTTCCGGCTATCCCTTTGCCAGTAGTCTGGGCCTGGCGGGGCTGATCAAATCCATCGACAAGCAGGGCCCCTATGTGGTCCGCTTTACCTTGCAGCGTACAGAGTCACCGTTCATCGCCAATCTGGCGATGGGCTTTGCATCCATCCTGTCCAAGGAATATGCCGATCAGCTGCTGCGGACGGGCCGCTTGGAGGACTTGAATACCCACCCGATTGGCAGCGGTCCGTTCCTGTTCAAGCGCTATGACAAGGATGCGACCATCCGCTATCAGGCGCACGCCGATTACTGGCGCGGCGCACCTCGTATTGAAAATTTGTACTTTTCCATCACGCCGGACCATGCTGTGCGGGTCCAGCGCCTGCTGGCCAATGAGTGCCAGATTGCCATTCAACCCAAGCCGGAAAGCCTGCCGCAATTGCGCAGCCACCCTGAGATTCAGGTAAACAGCATCCCGGCGCTGTGGACCATGTATGTGGCTCCCAATACCTCCCGGCGCTGGCTGTCGGACAAGCGCTTCCGCCAGGCGCTCTGGATGGCCATGGACAAGGCCGCCTACATCAAGGCGGTACTGAGCGGCAATGCGACACCGGCCTGGAACCCGATCCCGCCCGGTATGTGGTCGTATAGTACTACGACATCCGATTACCCCTATGATCTGGTCAAAGCCCGCAAGCTCGTCAAAGCATCCGGCTACGACGGCACGGAGCTGGTGATGCTGGCGCGAACGGGCGGCCTGATTGATGCCAAGAAAGCGGCCGAGCTGCTGCAGGCCGACTGGGCCAAAATTGGCGTCAAACTCAAAGTGGTGCAGATGGAGTGGGGTGAGGTATTGCGCCGAACCGCGCGTGGCGAGCACGATCTGGCCTTGTTTGGCTGGGTCAGTGACAATGGCGACCCTGATAACTTCCTCACGCCCAATCTCTCTTGCGCGGCTGTCGCCAGCGGGGGGAATCGCTCGCGCTGGTGCAACCCGGATTTTGACATGTTACTGAGCCGAGCTCGCGCCTCTTCGGACATCCGGGAGCGTGCGCGGCTGTATGAAGCAGCGCAGCAACTGTTTCATGAAGAAGCGCCCTGGATACCGACTGTATACCCGATGCAGCCGATTGCCATGCGCAAGTCGGTTCGGGGCTTTGTGCAAAGCCCGTTTGGCAGTCACAATTTTTATAAAGTCTATCTGACCGATTGAACAGTTGTTTTTTGTTGCACTAAAACACAAACCCTGTTTTTTGTTGCACTGCAACCAGTTGATTTGCTTGAACAAGCCGCCTTGCGCGGGTATTATCGCGCCCGCCTCTACGTAAAATTACCTAGAATGAGGTCAGGCACTTCTGTTAACCGGTAGCCGTGTCCGTCAGGCATGGTTCACCCCCACCAACCACAGGCGAACCCCTATGTTTTCGTTCATTCTGCGCCGCTTGCTGTTGGTGATCCCTACCTTTATCGGGATTACCATCATCGCCTTTGCCCTGATTCACCTGATACCCGGCGACCCGGTATTGCTGATGGTGGGCGAGCGCAAGCTGGATCCCGAGTTTTATCAACGTGCCATGCACAACCTGGGGCTGGATCTGCCGCTGTATGAGCAGTATCTGAACTATGTGAAGCATGCACTGCATCTGGATCTGGGCAAATCCCTGGTAACACACGAGCCTGTCTGGGGTGAATTCATCAAGCTGTTCCCGGCCACCGTCGAGCTGTCGGTCTGTGCGCTGCTGTTCGCCGCGGTGTTTGGTATCCTGGCTGGGGTATTGGCCGCCATCAAACGCGGCTCCATTTTTGATCATGGCGTGATGGGCATCTCGCTGACCGGCTTCTCCATGCCGATCTTCTGGTGGGGCCTGTTGCTGATCATGTTCTTCTCCAATTACATGCGGACCTTGTGGCCAGAGATAGCTCTGCCGGTATCCGGCCGGATGGATCTGGAGTTTGATATTGTGCCGAAAACCGGCTTCATGCTGATCGACAGCTGGATGGCCGAATCTGCCGATCCGGAGCTCAATGCGGGTGCCTTCCGCTCGGCATGGACCCACCTGATCCTGCCGACGGTGGTGCTGGGTACCATTCCGCTAGCGGTGATTGCCCGGATGACCCGCTCTTCCATGCTGGAAGTGCTGCGTGAGGACTATGTGCGTACCGCTCGGGCCAAGGGCCTGTCGTCCATGCGGGTGATCTTTGTACACGCCCTGCGCAATGCGTTGATTCCGGTGATTACCGTGATTGGCCTGCAAGTGGGCACCTTGCTGGCGGGTGCTGTGCTGACGGAAACCATCTTTTCCTGGCCCGGCGTGGGCAGCTGGCTGATCAACGCCATCAGCCGCCGCGATTATCCGGTGGTGCAGGGCGGTATCCTGATCACAGCGACCATGGTGATTCTGGTCAACCTGATCGTGGACCTGCTCTATGGCGTCGTCAACCCGCGTATCCGTCATGCCCGCTAAGGCGTGGCCCCTGCATGCACTGAGTGAGACACTAGCATGAGTCAAAATCAAACCCTGGCGGCAGTGGCCGCAGAGGAACCCGTAGCCCAGTATCCGCACCCACTGAAAGAGTTCTGGCGCAGTTTTTCCCAGAACAAGGGGGCCGTGGCGGGGCTGTTCGTCTTCATCTTCATGATCCTGTGCGCTTTGTTCGGCCCCATGCTGGTCAGCCACAGCCCGATCGAGCAGTATCGAGAAGCCATGCTGCAACCGCCTTCCTGGGCGGGGGGCAATTCGACGTTCCTGCTGGGTACCGACGATGTCGGCCGTGACATGTTGTCCCGCCTGCTGTCCGGTGCTCGCCTGTCGCTACTGATCGGCCTGTTCTCGGTGCTGATGTCCATGATTCCGGGAGTGATTCTCGGCCTGCTGGCAGGTTTCTTCCCGCGTGCACTGGGGACCACCATCATGCGGCTGACCGACATCATGCTGGCGCTGCCCTCCCTGCTGCTGGGGCTGGTGATCATTGCCATCCTCGGGCCCTCGCTGGTGAACACCATGATCGCCATTGCGGTGGTGGGCTTGCCGGGCTACGTGCGGCTGACCCGCGCGTCGGTGATGGCTGAGCTGGCCAAAGACTACGTCATTGCTTCTCGCGTGGCGGGGGCGGGCATCTTGCGCCTGATGTTCAATACCGTATTGCCGAACTGCATGGCACCGATCATCGTGACGGCTACCATGGGCTTCTCCAATGCCATTCTGGAAGCGGCTGCCTTTGGCTTCCTGGGGTTGGGCGCACAGCCGCCGACGCCGGAGTGGGGCACCATGCTGGCCAATGCCCGTGATTACATGGAAACCGCCAGCTGGGTGGTGACCCTGCCGGGTCTGGCCATCCTGATTACGGTATTGGCGATCAACCTGATGGGTGACGGCCTGCGCGACGCGCTGGATCCGAAACTGAAGCGCCTGTCCTGAGCGGAGACTGAATCCATGAGTTTGCTGGAAATCAAAAACCTGTCGGTCGAGTTCGGACCGGTTGGTAAAGCGTTTGCCGCCGTATCAGGCATGGACCTGTCGGTGGATGCGGGTGAGCTGGTTGGTATTGTGGGCGAGTCCGGTTCGGGCAAGAGCGTCACCATGCTGGCCATGATGGGCCTGATTGATGCACCGGGCCGGGTTACGGCGGACAAGCTGATGTTCGATGGCCAGGACATGCTGAAGATGACGCCGCGTCAGCGCCGCAAGATCATCGGCAAGGACATCTCGATGATCTTCCAGGATCCGGGCACCAGCCTGAATCCGAGCTACACGGTGGGTCACCAGATCATTGAAACCCTGAAGGAACACCAGCCGGCCAGCCGCTCGGCCATGAAGGATCGTGCGCTGGAGCTGCTGTCGCTGGTGGAGATCCCTGATCCGGCATCGCGTCTGACCGCCTATCCGCACCAGTTGTCGGGCGGGATGGCGCAACGGGTGATGATTGCCATGGCGCTGGCCTGTAATCCCAAGCTGCTGATTGCCGATGAACCGACCACCGCGCTGGACGTGACCATTCAGGCACAGGTGCTGGAGTTGCTGGTACGTCTGCAGAAGCAGAACAATATGGGCCTGATCCTGATCACACACGATCTGGCCGTGGTGGCGGAGACCGCTCAACGTGTGGCGGTGATGTACGCGGGCCAGGTGGTGGAAACTGCAGGTGTTCCGGCGATTTTTGAAGCGCCGCATCATCCCTACACCCAGGCGCTGCTAGACTCCATTCCGGAGCACAGCAAGGGCGCCGCTCGCCTGCCCACCCTGCCGGGTGTGGTGCCGGGTGCGTATGACCGTCCGCAAGGTTGCTTGTTGTCTCCCCGCTGCAAGTTTGCGACCGATCGCTGCCGTAAGGAACGTCCGAAGCTGACCCCGGTTAACGGTGGCGCAGCGCGCTGTTTCTTCCCCCTGAATCTGGCCGAGACGCGTGCCGACCAACCAGGAGTGCCGGCATGAGCAAGCCACAACCCATTATCCTCTCTTCGCGCAACCTGACCCGTTACTACGATGTGTCGCGTGGTTTCATGAAGCCGCACGCCACGGTCAAGGCGCTGAACGGTGTGTCGTTCGACCTGCGTGCCGGCCAAACGCTGGCGGTGGTCGGCGAGTCTGGCTGTGGCAAGTCCACCCTGGCCCGTGCGCTGACGCTGATCGAGCGGCCCACCAGTGGCGAGCTGGCGATTGACGGTGTGGACATTGTCACTGCCAATACCGCGACGCTGAAGGAGATGCGCAGCAAGGTGCAGATGGTGTTCCAGAACCCATACGGCTCGCTGAACCCACGCAAGACCGTCGGCCAGATGCTGGAAGAGCCGCTGATCATCAACACCCAGCTCAGCCGTGACGAGCGGCGCGAGAAGGTGCAGGCGATGATGAAGAAGGTCGGCCTGCGCCCGGAATTCGTGCAGCGCTACCCGCACATGTTCTCTGGCGGTCAGCGCCAGCGGATTGCCGTCGCCCGCGCCATGATGCTGAACCCGAAGATCATTGTTGCCGATGAGCCGACCTCCGCACTGGATGTGTCGATCCAGGCACAGATCCTCAACTTGTTCATGGATCTGCAGGATGAAACCCAGGTCGGCTACGTGTTCATCTCGCACAACCTGTCGGTGGTGGAGCATATCGCTGACCAGTTGATGGTGATGTACTTGGGCAGCGCGGTTGAGTTCGGCGACAAGGAAAAGATCTTCAGCCGCCCGCTGCACCCGTACACCAAGGCGCTGCTGTCCTCCACGCCGACCATTGACCCGGCACACCGTACAATCAAGATCAAGATCACCGGTGAACTGCCATCGCCGCTCAACCCGCCATCGGGTTGCACTTTCCACAAACGCTGCCCTTATGCCAACAGCCGTTGCAGCAGCGAAGTGCCGCAACTGCGCAAGGTAGAAGATCGGCAGATTGCCTGCCATCTGGTCGAACAGATCAACCAGTAAAACAGGTCAGGCGCAGGATGCCCGCCGGCTGGTCCGGCGGGCATTTTTACTTTGGGCCGCATGGGTAGCGTATCCACCCGATGCGCGGTATAGTCTGCGCAACATTCAACGAGGCAGGGCCATGTCCAAAGCCGTATATGCAGGCAGCTTTGATCCGGTCACCAAGGGCCATTTGTGGATGATCGAGCAGGGCGTGAACCTGTTTGATGAACTGGTGGTCGCCCTGGGGGTAAATCCGGACAAAAAATACACCTTCACCCGTGAAGAACGGCTGATGATGTTGCGCGATTCCACGCGCCACCTGCCCAACCTCAAGGTGGATGCCTTTGATAACCAGTTTCTGGTGAACTATGCCCAGACGGTCGGGGCCAATTACATCCTGCGTGGCGTGCGCGGCAACAGCGACTACGAGTTCGAGCGCAATATGCGCTATGTCAACGATGATCTGGTGCCCACCATCACCACCGTCTTCCTGATGCCGCCCCGCGAGATCGCGGAAGTCAGCTCCACCATGGTCAAGGGCATGGTCGGCCCGGAAGGCTGGGAGCTGATTTTGGGCAAGTACGTGCCCCCTGCTGTACTGGATTTGCTGAAAGCCAAAGCTACACACCGATGACTGAACCCGTTTTGCCGGATGGCGCAACCCTGCTGCAGGCCGTAGACATCGCCCCCTTTGCCAATCGCTTGGCCAAGAATGCCCGTCACCTGCACAAGTGGGCGCGACGCAACGATCTCCAGTGTTACCGTCTGTACGACCGGGACATCCCGGCCTTCCCGCTGGCGGTGGACTGGTACGATGGTCGCCTGCACCTGCAGGAGTTTGATACCGGCTGGAAGCAGACCCCAGAGCAACACTATGCCTGGGTGATGGCGGTGGAATCGGCGGTCAGCGAAACCCTGCAGGTGCCGAAAGAGCAGATCTGGTTCAAGCTGCGCCAGCGTCAGCGTGGTGAAACTCAATACCAGAAAACCGGCGAAGAGGGCGAGGATTTTGTGGTCAGCGAGCGCGGCCACCGTTTCTGGGTTAACCTCGCAGCCTATCTGGATACCGGCCTGTTTCTGGATCATCGTAACGCTCGGCAATGGGTCGGTGAGCTCGCAGACGGTGCACGCTTCCTCAACCTGTTCGCCTATACCGGCAGCTTCACCATCTATGCGGCGGCGGGAGGGGCGGTCAGCACCGATACCGTTGATCTGTCCAATACCTATCAGGCGTGGACTGCTCGCAATCTGGCGTTGAATGGCTTTACCGGCCCGCAGCACCGACTGCACCGTGCAGATGTGTTCAGCTGGTTGCGGGAGGCAGTTGGGCGGGGAGATCGTTACGATCTCATCGTGCTCGACCCGCCCACCTTCTCCAACTCCAAGAAGATGCTGGGCATTCTGGATGTGCAGCGAGACCACCCGTGGATGATCCGGCAGTGCCTCAGCCTGCTGTCCCCCACTGGCACGCTGTTCTTCTCCAACAATCTGCGGCAGTTTGAGCTGGATGCGGGCATCCGCGCCATGGCTCAGGTCGAGGACTTGTCGGCCCGCAGTGTGCCGGAAGACTTCCGCAACCAGAAAATCCACCACTGCTACCGCATCCGCCATCGCGCGGCTTGAGCAAGGAAAGCCCCCATGCTGGACGCCAATTACATTCGTGACCGTATTCGCACTGTGCCGGACTGGCCACAGCCTGGTGTGCAGTTCCGCGACATCACGCCGCTGCTGCAGGACCGCAAGAGCTTCCGGGTGCTGGTCGATATCTTTGTCCACCGCTATATGGACCAGCAGCTGGACGTGGTGGCGGGGATTGATGCCCGCGGCTTTATTCTTGGTGCGGTGGTCGCCTATGAGCTGAACCTCGGCTTCGTACCGATTCGCAAGAAGGGCAAACTGCCGTTCCAGACCGTGTCGGAAGACTACGAGCTGGAGTACGGCAGCGCCACGGTGGAGCTGCATGCCGATGCCTGCAAGTCGGGTGACCGGGTGCTGCTGATCGACGATCTGATCGCCACTGGCGGCACCCTGCTGGCCGCCAACCGGCTGCTGAATCGCCTGGGTGCGCAAGTCGTGGAGGCCGCGGTCATCGTGGACCTGCCGGAGCTGGGCGGCTCCCGCCTGATTGCGCAGGAGCAGATTCCGCTGTTCACCGTCTGTCAGTTTGATGGTCACTGAGCCCGGCAAGCCTGCGCCAAGTCGCTAGAACCCGAACGACAGCCCGCTCAGCACCGCCACGCCAATCACGGCAAATACCAGCGCCGCCACCGCATGCACCCAGCGGGTGGGCAGGCGGTGAGCGGCGGCTTCACCCATCAGCACCGCTGGCACATTCGCCAGCATCATGCCCACCGTCGTCCCCATCACCACGGCCAGCATGTCG
This sequence comes from Leeia aquatica, assembly GCF_012641365.1. Taxonomy (NCBI): domain Bacteria; kingdom Pseudomonadati; phylum Pseudomonadota; class Betaproteobacteria; order Neisseriales; family Leeiaceae; genus Leeia; species Leeia aquatica. Next base: position 119,657 of record NZ_JABAIM010000005.1, on the reverse strand, counting down.
TGATATCGGGCGGCCAGCGCCACGGTGGCAATCTGGGTCTTGTCCCCCATCTCCGCCATGAAGAACACCACGATGGTGGTCATCAGCACGCCAAAGTGCCCCCGGGTTTGCGCCTCTTCCTCATCCACCTTGTCCGGTACCAGCAGCCAGGCCGCCATGGCGATGAAGCTGCCACCCAGCAGCCAGCGCATCCAGTGCGGTGGCACCAGCTGGGTCAGCCAGTGGCCCAATGCGGCGGCCCCGGCATGGTTAAACACGGTGGCGAGGAAAATACCCAGAATGATGGGGACAGGGCGGCGATAGCGTGCTGCCAGCATCAAGGCCAGCAATTGGGTTTTATCGCCGATTTCCGCCAGCGCAACCACGCCGGTCGAGGTCAGGAAAGGATGCATGGGAATACCTCGGGAGCTGCCATACCGATGACCCAAGATGCGCCGCAGCTCCCACAGGGGCGACATCAGGGTCAAAGGTCTTGCCACGACAGACTTGCCGTCTGCCTGCCCGTGCCATGCCGCGCTTTCCGGCAAGTATGTTGACAACGGGTTCCGGTCGGGGCGACCGGCTGGCTACTCCCCCAAGACGGGGCAAATCATAACAGGCGCGGGCTCAGCTGTCCACGCTCGCCAGCCAGGCCGCGACCTGTTCAAGCTGGTGCTCATCAAACACATGGATACCGTTGGCACGCAGCAGCGCAGCGGTGACACCGTCTCCTGCGGTTTTGCCACCGCTAAAACGACCATCATAAATCAGGTCATGGCCACAGGAGGGGCTGCCGGCCTTGAGCACCGCCACCCGGCAAGCGTGTTGCCGGGCGAGCTGCAGCGCCTGCTCAGCGCCGGCGAGGAAAGGGCGGGTATAGTCGTGGCCGTCCTTGTCCACCACCCGGGCCAGCCCGCGCCAGACGGCTTCACCACCACCGGCGCCGAGGATTTCTGCCGGAGCGCGTGGTGCAGGCAAGCCACCGGCCATCTCCGGGCACAGCGAAACCAGACGACCTTCATCTAGCCACTGTTGCCACAGCGGATGGGGCACCGGCACCGGTCGTGCATCGTAGCGCACTGGTGCGCCAAATAGGCAGGCGCTGACCAGAATCTTCTGCATCAGCGGGCCTTAGCGATGCTTGGTGCCGAAGATCTTGTCGCCCGCATCACCGAGGCCTGGGATGATGTAGCCATGCTCGTTCAGGTGGGAATCGACTGCTGCGGTGTAAATGTCCACCTCCGGATGGGCGGCTTCGACCGTGCGGATGCCTTCCGGCGCGGCCACCAGCACCAGGGCGCGGATCGACTTGCAGCCTGCGCGCTTGAGCATGTCGATGGTGGCGACCATGGAGCCACCGGTGGCCAGCATCGGGTCAATGATCAGCGCCATGCGTTCGCCGAGGTCACCCACGAACTTCTCGAAGTAGGGCTCCGGCTGCAAGGTTTCCTCATTACGCGAGAGGCCCACCACGCTGATCTTGGCGCTGGGGATCATGTCGAGTACACCATCGAGCATGCCGATACCGGCGCGCAGGATCGGCACCACGGTGACTTTCTTGCCCTTGATCTGCTGAATGTCCACCGGGCCACACCAGCCTTCAATGGTCACAGTCTCCAGTGCAAAATCCTTGCTGGCCTCATAGGCGAGCAGGCGACCGACTTCGCCGGTCAGTTCGCGGAATTTCTTGGTGCTGATATCGACTTCGCGCAGCAGACCAACTTTGTGCTGTACGAGGGGGTGGCTCACGAGATGAACGGCCATGCGGGGTCTCCTGGGCTGGCGTATGGGGGAAGCTGCACGGGCAGGGTGGGCCCGGCTTGCTATAATGGGCGCCATTTTACTCTAAACGCTGGTTCATCGGCGTACTTGCGGGGCCATATGGCGCAATATGATGTGCTGGTGATCGGAGCGGGCGCGGCGGGCATGTACTGTGCGGCGCTGGCCGGGCAGCGCGGTCGCCGGGTGTTGCTGATCGACCATGCCACCCGGCTCGGTGAGAAGATTCGCATCTCCGGTGGTGGACGCTGCAACTTTACCAACCTGCACGCCAGCCCGGCACAGTACCTGTCGGACAATCCACACTACTGCCGCTCTGCACTGGCGCGGCACACCCCGCAGGATTTTCTCAAGCGGGTGCGGCACCACGGCATCCGCTGGTTCGAGAAACACAAGGGGCAGCTGTTCTGCGAGGACAGCAGCCAGCGCATCATCGACCTGCTGCAGGCCGAATGTGATGATGGCCGGGTGGACTGGCGCATGCCTTGCACGGTAACGGCGGTGACGCCCGAGGCGGGTGGCTGGGCGATTGCCACCGATCAGGGCACTTTTGAAGCGCCGTCGCTGGTGGTGGCAACCGGTGGCATGGCCATCCCCAAGATTGGCGCGACAGACTGGGGCTTACGGCTGGCCAAGCAGCAAGGCTTGCCCCTGGTGTCGCCACGCCCGGCGCTGGTACCACTCACCTTTGCCCGCGAAGACTGGGCCCCTTTCGCAGAACTGGCCGGGGTCGCGCTGGAGGTGATGCTTCGTTGCAATGAGGGTGAATTTCGTGAGGACCTGCTGCTGACTCATCGCGGGCTGTCCGGCCCTGCCATCCTGCAGATTTCCTCCTACTGGCAGCATGGCGACGAGCTGGTGGTGGACCTGCTGCCGGAGCAGGATCTGGCCGCCTTGCTGCTGGAGGCCAAGCAGGGCAGCCGCCAGCAATTGCTTACCGTGTTGTCGCAGCTGCTACCGCGTCGTCTGACTGAACTGTGGTTGCAACGCCATGATTTACTGGGGCGGGCGCTGGCGGAAGTCAGCGACAAAACCCTGCGGCAACTGGCGCACGGATTGCAGCACTGGGTGCTGCGGCCGGATGGCTCGGAGGGTTTCCGCAAGGCCGAGGTGATGCGTGGCGGCGTAGACACCCGCGCGCTGGATTCCCGCACCATGATGGCACGTGAGCGGCCCGGTCTGTACTTCATTGGTGAAGTGGTGGATGTCACCGGCTGGTTGGGCGGCTATAACTTCCAGTGGGCCTGGTCCAGCGCCTTTGCGGCAGCGCAGGCGGTATAAGCGGTGCGGGAGGGTTATTCCCGCGTCGGTTTGGGCCGCACCATGATGCCAGCGGCCACCACGCCCAGCTCGTACAGCCACCACAAGGGGATCGCCAGCATCAGTTGCGAGGCAACATCCGGCGGGGTGACGACGGCGGCGACGGCGAAGGCGCCGACGATGACATAGGGGCGGGCGGTTTTCAGTTTGGTCACCGGCACCACCCCCAGCTTGGCCAGCAGCACCACGGCTACCGGTACTTCAAAGGTCAGCCCGAACATGAAGAACATGTTGAGGATGAATTCAAAGTAGGCGGCGGAATCCGGCGTCCAGCGCATATTGGGCGGGATGATGGCGGCAATGAACTTGAATACCATGCCGAAGACAAAGAAATAGGCAAAGGCCATGCCAATCAGGAACAGCACGGTGGCCGAAATGATGAAGGGCAGGACCAGCCGCTTCTCATGCGCATACAGGCCCGGCGCGACAAACGCCCAGATCTGGTACAGGGTGTGTGGCAGGGTAAGTACAAAGGCCACCAGTGCCGCAATCTTCATCAGGATCACGAAAGGGGCGGTGACGCCGGTTGAGATCAGGCCAGCCGGGGAGATCTTGATCAGGGGGGCGGTGAGCCAGCTATAAAGGGGATTGGCGAAATACAGTCCAATAAAAAACACCACCACAAAAGCCAGTACTACCCATAGCAGGCGATTGCGCAGCTCGATCAGGTGCGAGATCAGGGATTCACCTTGCAGACTGCTCACACCGGTTCCTTGCGCGGAGGTTCATCAAACAGGTCAAGCTGGCGCTCGTCCACTTCACGGACAAGCAGGGTTTCTGCTGCGGGTTCCAGCGAGAGGGTCGCCACTTCGGGCGGGCTGAACAGGTCCGGTGTTGCCAGTGTCTCGGCGGGCGGCGTGGCCTCGACGGCTGGGGAGGCAATCGATAGAGGTTCCGTTACCACCGGTTCATGCACCACCGTTTCGACCGCCTGTACGCCATCTTGCAGGCTGCGCTCCGCCTCGTGCAGCGGCGCCAGCACCTGCTGGCTCAGGTCTTGCAGCGAGCGGGTGGCTTCCTCGTGCGCCTTGCGCAACTCGGCCAGCTCTCCCTCGCGTGCCAGCTCGTGGCGGATGTCGGAGACCTGCCGCTGCAAGCGGCCAATCAGGCGGCCCAGGGTATGGGCGACCTTGGGCAGGCGCTCGGGGCCGAGCACCAGCAGCGCGACCACGAACACGATGAACAGCTCGCCAAAGCTGATATCAAACACGGCGGCACCCCGCAGGCGGGAGGATCAGCCTCATGCCTTGCTGTCGTCTTTCTGCTCAATGGCCTTGGTTTCTGGCTTGGCTTCGGCCTCGCCTTCACCCTTGACGCCATCCTTGAAGCCTTTGACGGCCGAGCCCAGGTCCTGGCCGACGTTACGCAGCTTCTTGGTGCCAAACACCAGAACCACGATCACCAGCAGGATCAGCAGATGCTGAATGCTGAGGAAACCAGCCTGACGCCGGAGATTACGGGGTGCGCGCATGATAGATACTCCTGTAATGGGGTCAGGCAGCCGCCGGACCACCGCCAAACACATGCAGGTGCAGGTGGAAAACTTCCTGCCCACCGGCACGACCAGTATTGATGTTGACCTTGAAACCCTCGCCCAGGCCTTGCTCGCGGGCCAATTGTGGCACCAGCGTCATCAGCTTGCCCATCAGGGCAGCGTGAGCGGGCTCCACCGACAGCATGGATTCGATGTGCAGCTTGGGGATGATCAGGAAGTGCACCCGGGCCGCCGGGCGGATGTCGTGAAACGCCAGCACCTCATCATCTTCATACACCTTGCGGCTGGGGATCTCACCACGGCTGATCTTGCAGAACAGACAATCGTCCATCGTTCTTCCTTTGTTCACTCTGTCGGGCGGGCTGCTTTTTCAGCCAGGCCACTCAAACCTTCACGCCGGGCCAGCTCCAGCTCTACCTGCTCCGGACGCAAACCATGCTGCTCCAGCAGCACCATGCAGTGAAACCACAAGTCGGCCACTTCATACAGCAGATGCTGCGCGTCGCCATCCTTGGCGGCCAGCACCACCTCGGTGGCTTCCTCGCCAATCTTTTTCAGCACAGCGTCCGGCCCCTTGCTGAACAGTTTGGCCACGTAAGAGCTGTCCGGCGAGGCGTCACGCCGCGTGGCGATGGTCTCGGCAACCCGTGCCAGAATCCGGCTGCTGTCACTCATGGCCTGAGCCCTTGCTGTAAATGTGCGTGGGGTCTTTCAGCACCGCGTCGCGGATTTCCCACTGTGGTGCATCGCCTTCCTGCGCCAGCACCCGGTAAAAACAGCTTTCCCGCCCGGTATGACAGGCAATGCCGCCTTGCTGTTCCACCTGCAGGATCACCACATCACCATCGCAATCCAGCCGGATTTCCTTCACCACCTGTACATGACCGGATTCTTCGCCTTTATGCCACAGCTTGTTGCGGGAGCGACTCCAGTAGGTGGCCGTTTGGCGCGCCGCCGTCAGCTGCAGGGCTTCACGGTTCATCCACGCCACCATCAGTACCCGCCCGCTGGCGGCATCCTGCGCGATGGCCGGAATCAGACCATCCTCGTTCCAGGCGACATTATCCAGCCAGTGCAAGGCGCTCAATTGTGTGTATCCCGTATTGCGGTTTCATGACAGCGCTCCATTTTACCCATGAAGCGCTGGTTGAGGGGGCTCAGTCGCGTACTTCGATGCCCGCGGCGCGCATCGCTGCCTTGGCTTGTTGCACCGTGTACTCGCCAAAGTGGAAGATGCTGGCGGCCAGTACCGCATCCGCATGGCCCTCCAGCACGCCTTCCACCAGATGCTGCAGGTTACCGACGCCACCGGAGGCGATCACCGGGATGTTGACGATGTCCGAAATGGCACGGGTCAGCGGCAGGTTGAATCCGGCCTTGGTGCCGTCACGGTCCATGCTGGTGAGCAGGATTTCCCCGGCACCCAGAGCCTCCACCTTCAAGGCCCACTCAATGGCGTCCAGCCCGGTATTGTGGCGGCCCCCTTTGGTAAACACTTCCCATTTGGGCAGCTCGTCGCAGCCGGTATTCTTGGCGTCGATGGCGACGACAATCGCCTGCGAACCATAGCGGGCAGCGGCTTCGGCCACCAGCTGCGGGTGGTTGACGGCAGCGGAATTGATGCTGACCTTGTCGGCGCCGGCGTTGAGCAGGCGGCGTACATCCTCAACCTCGCGCACCCCGCCCCCCACGGTGAGCGGAATGAACACCTGGCTGGCGACGTCTTCGATGATGTGCAGGATCAGATCCCGGTTGTCAGAACTGGCGGTGATGTCGAGGAAGGTCAGCTCGTCCGCGCCTTGCTCCTGATAGCGGCGGGCAATCTCGACCGGGTCACCCGCGTCACGCAGGCCGATAAAATTGACCCCTTTGACCACCCGGCCGTCGGTGACATCGAGACAGGGGATGATGCGCTTGGCTAAGGTCATGATGACTTCACTTCTGGATCGGCAGCAGCCCGCCCGCAGGGGCGGGCGGTATGGGGGCGGTTAGCTCAGGCTGTCTGCCAGTTCCTGGGCTTCGCGGAAGTCGATGGTGCCCTGGTAGATGGCACGGCCGGTGATGGCGCCGGAAATGCCTTCGCCCTCCACCTTGCATAGCTCGCGCACATCGTCGAGGCCGGTCAGGCCGCCGGAGGCAATCACCGGAATGGTCAGCGCCTGTGCCAGCCGGACTGTGGCTTCAATATTGACGCCAGACAGCATGCCGTCGCGACCAATGTCGGTATAAATCACCGCTTCCACACCATAATCCTGGAAGCGACGCGCCAGATCCACCACCTCATGCTTGGTGATCTTGCTCCAGCCATCGGTGGCCACCATGCCATCCTTGGCGTCCAGCCCCACCATGATGTGGCCGGGGAAGGCATCACAGGCTTCGTGCAGGAAGCCCGGCGTTTTCACCGCCGCCGTGCCGATGATGATGTAGCTGATACCGGCATCGAGGTATTTTTCGATGGTGTCCAGATCACGGATACCGCCGCCCAGTTGCACCGGCATGTCACCGGCGACCGAGAGGATGTCACGGATGGCGGGCAGGTTGACCGGCTTGCCGGCAAAGGCACCATTAAGGTCTACCACGTGCAGCCGACGGGCGCCTTGCTCACGCCAGTGGCGGGCAGTGGCACCAGCATCTTCAGAGAACACGGTGGCGGCATTCATGTCGCCTTGTTGCAGGCGGACACACTGGCCATCTTTCAGGTCAATAGCGGGAATGATCAACATAGCTGTGGTCGTGGGGTGCGTTAAACGTTACCGTTCCAGTTGACGAAATTGTGCAGCAATTGCAGGCCTGCACGATCACTCTTTTCCGGGTGGAATTGTACGGCAACCAGCTTGCGGTCGGCCACTGCTCCACAGAAGGAGAAGGGGTAATCGGTGGTGCCAATCACCAGCTGGCTGTCTGCCGGGTGCACAAAGTAGCTGTGCACGTAATAGAAACGGCTGTGATCCTCAATGTTCTGCCAGATCGGGTGGCTTTTGACCTGACGGACATGGTTCCAGCCCATGTGCGGCACTTTCAGCTTGCTGCCATCGTCGCCCACCATCAGCGCCGCCGGGAAGCGCAGGCTGCGGCCCGCGTAGCGGCCAATGCCGGGTGTGGCAGCTTCTTCACTGTGCTCAAACAGCATCTGCATGCCGACACAGATACCCAGAAAAGGCTTTTCATCGGCAGCCTGCATCAGCGCAGCGCGCAGGCCTGAGGCATTGAGGTGGGCCATGCAGTCGCGCATGGCACCCTGGCCGGGAAACACCACCCGGTCTGCACGGGCGACCACGTCCGGATCGCCGGTCAGCAGCACCTCGTGCTCAGGCGCAACACGTCGCATGGCCTGATGAACCGAGCGCAAATTGCCCATGCCGTAGTCCACGACGGCGATACATTGCGGCGTGCTCATCCGACCAGCGTCCCCTTGGTCGACGGGGTTTGCCCGGCCATGCGCTCGTCCACCGCCACGGCCATGCGCAGCGCCCGGCCAAATGCCTTGAATACCGTCTCGGCCTGATGGTGGCTGTTGGTGCCGCGCAGGTTGTCAATGTGCAGGGTGACGGCAGCGTGGTTGACGAAGCCGCGGAAAAATTCCAGCAACAGGTCGACGTCAAACTGGCCGATGGTCGCCCGCGTAAACGGGATGTGGTACTCGATGCCGGGGCGGCCGGACAGATCCACCACCACACGGGACAAGGCCTCATCCAGCGGCACATAGCTGTGACCGTAGCGGACGATGCCTTTCTTGTCACCCACCGCCTGGGCAAAGGCTTGCCCCAACGTGATGCCAACATCCTCCACGGTGTGGTGGGCATCGACTTCCAGATCTCCCCTGGCCTGAATGTCCAGGTCGAACAGGCCATGGCGGGCGATCTGGTCCAGCATGTGATCGAAAAAGGCGACGCCGGTATCGAGCTGGCTCTGGCCTGTCCCGTCCAGGTTGAGGCTGACGGTGATCTGGGTTTCCAGGGTGTTGCGGGTGACGGTGGCTTGACGCATGGTTTCAGGCTTGTCGGGTCGCAAAAAAGTCACGGACGGCGGCCAGCAGGCTGGCGTTCTCTTCCGGGATGCCGGTTGAAATACGGATGCAGTGCTTCAGCAGCGGGTGCCAGTTGGTCAGGCGCACCAGGATGCGGCGCTCGTGCAGATAGTGATACAGCGCCTCGGCGTGTTCACTGCGCACCAGAAACATATTGGCCTGGCTGGGCAAAACCTTGAGCGACGGGAAGGTGGCGAGGTCGGCCATCAGCTGGTCACGGTCGCGGCGAATCTGCTGGACCTGCTGTTCAATGGCGTCATGGTGCTCCAGCAGGAAGCAGGCAGCGGTCTGCGTCAGGCTGTTGATGTTGTACGGCATGCGCAGCTTGTCGAGCTCGGTCAGCCAGGCGCGGCGACCAATCACATAGCCCAGGCGCAGCCCGGCGGCACCAATCTTGGAGAAGGTGCGCATCAGCAGCAGGTTGGGGTAGTCGTCCAGCAGATGGAGCATCGGCGCTTTGGCAAAGGCGATGTAGGCCTCATCCAGCACCACCAGCCCCGGCGCCGCTGCAATCAGGCGGCGCAGGTCTGCCTCGTCAAGCACATCGCCGCTTGGATTATTGGGCGAGGTGAGAAACAGTAGTTGCGGCTGGTGGGTGGCGATGGCGTCCAGCATGCGCTCGACATCCACTGTCAGGTCCGCCCGGCGTTCTACGCCGACAAACGTAACCCGACAGGCTTGTGCGGCCATGCGGTAGACCACAAAGGTAGGCTCAGCGGCCATCACCTTCACACCGTCTGCCGCGATGGCCTGCACCAGCAGCTGGATGCATTCGTCCGAGCCATTGCCAAACAGGATGTCGTACTCGTCCGCCAGTTGCAGATGTGCGCGCAGTCGTTGTTTTACTGCGCCGACGCTGCCATCCGGATAATGATGCAGGGCGACCTCGGCCAGACGCGCGGCCAAGGCTGTGCGTAGAGGCTGGGGCAAAGCATGCGGGTTTTCATTGGCATCAAGTTTAATGCAGCCGCTGCTGTCGTGGACCTGATAGGCGCGCATGGCGCGCACATCGTCGCGAATCAAGGCTTCCGGTGAAATAGGCATAACCAAGGCGAGGCGCGGTGAAAGAGTCGTTGAATCAGGCCATTGTAGCAGCCTGTCATCGCCTTGTGCCGTCCGAGGCTTAGATTTTGCGGCGCCATGCTTAGTCTGTGTCACCACCCGGCGGGTTGCCGGGTATGGCAGAGGCGGTGAAGCCGCTGGCTTAGCGACGCGTCCGGTAACGGGCGGCCAGCGCGTGCGCCATCAGGCCTTCGCCTTGCGCCAGCAGGTCGGCCACCTGTCCCAGTTGGTCCGCCCCCTTGGGGCTGACCTGGATCAGGCTGCTGCGCTTCTGGAAGTCGTAGACCCCCAGCGGCGAGGAGAAGCGGGCGCTGCGTGAGGTGGGCAGCACATGATTGGGCCCGGCACAGTAGTCACCGAGCGACTCGGTAGTATGTGCCCCCATGAAGATGGCACCGGCGTGGCGAATCTGCGGCAACAGCGCCTGTGGGTCGGCCACCGACAGTTCCAGATGCTCTGGGGCGATCTGATTGGCGATCAGGCAGGCCTCGGCCAGATCGGCCACTTCAATCAACGCGCCCCGGTTGGCCAGTGACTGACGGATGATATCCGCGCGCGGCAGGGAGGGCAGCAGGCGGGCAATGCTGGCCTCCACCGCGTTCAGATAAGCGGCATCCGGGCACAGCAGGATGGACTGAGCCACTTCATCATGCTCAGCCTGGCTGAACAGGTCCATCGCCACCCAGTCTGCCGGGGTTTGACCGTCGGCAATCACCAGAATTTCCGAGGGACCGGCGATCATGTCGATGCCCACCTGACCAAACACCTGCCGCTTGGCAGCCGCGACCCAGGCATTGCCCGGGCCGGTGATCTTGTCCACAGCGGGAATGGTGGCGGTACCATAGGCCAGTGCGGCGACGGCCTGGGCACCGCCTATGCTGAAGAAGCGGTGCACCCCGGCCAGCCAGGCTGCCGCCAGCACCCTATCCTGCTCGGCACCGCCACGCAGTGGCGAGACCATGATGATCTCACTCACCCCGGCAACCTGGGCCGGAATGGCATTCATCAACACCGAAGACGGGTAGGCGGCTTTGCCGCCGGGTACGTAGATACCGACCCGATCCAGCGCGGTGACTTGCTGGCCCAGCAAAGTGCCATCGTCATCGGTGTATTGCCAGGAGTCCTGCTTCTGTCGCTCATGAAACCGGCGGATGCGCTCTGCCGCGATGCGCAGCGCCTCTTGCTCTGCTTGTGGCAAACGCTGGTAAGCCGCTTCCAGCTCCGCAGCGGGCCATTCCAGTTCGCCGACATGCGCTACCTCGCGCTGGTCAAAGCGGCGGGTGTATTCCAGCAGCGCTTCATCACCCCGGCTGCGGATGGCGGTAATGATGTCGCGTGCTCCTTGTTCAACGGCAGGTGACAAGGCGGCGTCAAACGCCAGCAGTTGCGCCAGTTGGTCGGCAAAGTCGGCTTGGCGGGCGGAGAGGCGGCGAATGAGGGTCATGGTGGTATCAGGCGGCTGAGGTGACAGAGGCAAAGGCGTCGATGATTGGTTGCAGGCGATTGCGGCGAAGCTTCATGGCCGCCTGGTTGACGATCAGGCGGGAGCTGACCTCATAAATATGCTCGACTGCTTCCAGGCTGTTGGCCTTGAGGGTGCCACCGGTACTGACCAGATCGACAATGGCATCGGCCAGCCCGACCAGCGGGGCCAGTTCCATTGAGCCATACAGCTTGATCAAATCCACATGCACGCCTTTGGCGGCAAAATGGCGGCGGGCGGATTCGGTGTACTTGGTAGCGACCCGCAGGCGCGCGCCGCGTTGCACCGAGCCGTTGTAGTCAAAGCCTTTGGCCACCGCCACCATCAGCCGACAGCGGGCAATCTGCAGGTCGAGCGGCATGTACAGCCGATTGCCGCCATGCTCTTGCAGCACGTCCGACCCGGCAATGCCAAGGTCGGCCGCGCCATGCTCCACATAGGTGGGTACGTCGGACGCGCGCACGATCACCAGCTGCACATCGTCGCGGTTGGTGCCGATGATCAGCTTGCGCGACTTGTCCGGGTCGTCCAGTGGGGTAATGCCGGCTGCCGCCAGCAGCGGCAGGGTTTCTTCAAAGATGCGTCCTTTGGACAGCGCAAGCGTAATCATGGCGATCTACCACAGGGTCATCACGGCACCGATCAGGATCAGCACCGCAAACATTACAAAAGGCAGGGTCACGGCGTACAGGCTGCGTTGCAGGCCATGGCGCAATTGCGCGACCTGGGCCAGCTCACCAGCGGTGCGAGCGTGCGTGGCTAGCGCGTCCAGCAAGTGTTCTGCGGCTTCCCGGTTGCGGAACTTGGCGAGCGAGGCATGCTTGCCGACCAGCTGATACAGCTGGCTTTCCGCCTGCATGGTACGCAGGCGAAAGGCGGAGCGGCGAAATTTTTCCCGGTCGGTCGCATTGTCGCAACCCTCTGCATCATGATCCATGCGCTGGATCTGTTCAGAGAGCTGTGCCAGCAAGCGGCTATCTTCTGCTTGGGCCACGGTGTTTACTTCACCCGCTCGATCAGGCCGCCGACCCCACCCAGCTTGGCCTCGATGTGTTCGTAGCCACGGTCGAGGTGGTAGATGCGGTCCACGGTGGTGACACCGTCGGCGATCAGCCCAGCGATCACCAGTGAGGCGGAGGCGCGCAGGTCGGTTGCCATCACGGTGGCACCGGACAGACGTTCAACCCCCTGGATGATGGCGGTATTGCCTTCCACTTCGATATTGGCCCCCATGCGGCACAGCTCGGAGACGTGCATGAAGCGGTTCTCGAAAATGGTTTCGGTCACCTTGCTGGTGCCTTCGGCGATGGTGTTCATCGCCATGAACTGGGCTTGCATGTCGGTAGGGAAGGCCGGGTAAGGCGCGGTACGCAGGCTGACAGCCTTGGGACGCTGCTTCATGACGATGCGGATCCAGTCGTCGCCACAGCTCAGTTCGGCCCCGGCTTCCTTCAGCTTGTCCAGTACGGCATCGAGGGTATCCGGGCGCGCATGGGTGAGGGTGACATCGCCGCCAGCCATGGCGACGGCGCACAGGAAGGTGCCGGTTTCAATCCGGTCGGCCATCACCGCATGCTCGGCACCATGCAGGCGTTCCACCCCTTCAATGGTCAGGGTATTGGTGCCGATGCCACTGATTTTGGCTCCCATCTTCACCAGGCATTCGGCCAGATCGGTGACTTCCGGTTCTTGCGCGGCGTTCTCCAGGATGGTGGTGCCCTCAGCCAGCACCGCAGCCATCAGCAGGTTTTCGGTGCCGGTGACGGTGACCATGTCGGTGACGATGCGGGCACCTTGCAAGCGTGGGGCGCGAGCGTGGATGTAGCCGTGCTCGATGGTGATGGTGGCTCCCATCGCCTCCAGCCCCTTGATGTGTTGCTCAACCGGGCGCTGGCCAATGGCACAGCCACCCGGCAGCGAGACCCGTGCCTCACCAAAGCGGGCCAGCATCGGGCCCAGCACCAGAATGGATGCGCGCATGGTCTTGACCAGCTCGTAGGGGGCTTCCAGCTTGTCGAGGTGGGCGCAGGTCAGCTCGAATTCGTGTACGTTGTCGGTCATCACCCGCGCGCCCATGCCTTGCAGCAGCTTCTGGATGGTGTGTACATCCTTGAGCTGCGGCACATTGGTCAGGCGCAGGGTCTCTGGCGTCAGCAGCGCGGCACAGAGAATCGGCAGGGCGGCGTTTTTGGCACCGGAGATGCGGATCTGGCCGTTGAGCGGGCCATTGCCCGTGATATTCAGTTTGTCCATATTGCGTGGCCTGTAGGTCAAGCGTTGTATCAATGCGGAGGGTGTGGCTCAGCCGTATCGCCACAGCAACCAGGCCACCACGGCGATCAGCAGTGGCAGGTTGCTGAGCAAGACCAGTCCGGCCAGACCGGGTTCGCGTTTTTTCCGTCCCCGCTCCGGGGTCAGTTCGGGTTCTGTTTTTGCCATTCTTCCGGGCTGAAGGTTTGCATCGAAAGGGCATGAATCTCGGCGCGCATGCGATCGCCCAGGGCCTGATAGACGCGCTGGTGCTGGCGTACCCGGTTGAGGCCGGCAAATTCCGGTGACACGATCAGGGCTTCAAAGTGATGGCCATCACCGCGTACTTCCAGCCGGTCACAGGGCAGGCCAGCTTCAATATAGGCATGCAGTTGTTCGGGTGTCAGCATGAATCTCTCCAGTATCCGGCTCAGCGGCGCAGCTTGTAGCCGGACTTCAGCAGTTGCAAGGCCAGCACCGTCAACAGGGCGGTACTGGCAAGAATGATGGTAAAGCTGGTGGTCGGCGCGATGTCCGATGCGCCGATGAAACCAAAGCGGAAACCGTCAATCAGGTAGAAAAAGGGGTTGAGTCGCGACAGGGTCATCCATGCGCCCGGTAGGCTGTGGGTTGAGTAGAACACCCCGGCCAGGAAGGTGAGCGGCATGATGATGAAATTCTGAAAACCGGCCAGCTGGTCGAACTTGTCGGCCCAGATACCGGCGATCAACCCCAGGGTTCCCAGCATCAGACAGCCCATCAGCGCAAACAGCAGCGCCCACAGCGGGTGGGGCAGGGCGAACGGGAAGAACCAGATGGTGGCGACAAACACACCAGCACCGACTGCCAGCCCGCGCACCACGGCGGCCAGCACATAGGCGGCAAAGAATTCATGGTGTGCCAGTGGCGGCAACAGGATGAACACCAGATTGCCGGTGATTTTGCTCTGGATCAGGCTGCTAGAGGTGTTGGCAAAGGCATTTTGCAGCATGGCCATCATCACCAGCCCTGGCACCAGAAAGCTGGCATAGGGGATCTTGCCGTAGACCTGAACATGCTGACCGATGGCGTGCGCAAAAATGGTCAGATACAGCAGCGAGGTCACCACCGGGGCGAGGATGGTCTGGGTGCTGACTTTCCAGAAGCGCAGCACTTCCTTGTAGAACAGGGTGAGGAAGCCGGTCATGCTGCCACCTGCTGTGTCTGCATCATTTGCACGAATACCTGCTCCAGCGAGGGCTGGGTGATGCTGAGGTCTTGTATGGTCAGCGCGGCTTCACGCAGGTTGTGCAGCAGGGGTTCGAGCTGAGCCACATCGTTGAGCTCAAATGCCCAGTAGCCATCGGGCTGCTGCCCCAGGCTGCGCTGACGCAAGGCTTCCGGCAAGGGCTGTGCCAGCCGCAGCAAGACCTGACGCGGTGCGGCGCGGGACAGCAGCTTTTGCTTGTCTTCCAGTGCGAGTACCCGCCCTTGCTTCAACAGGGCGATGCGGCTGCACAGGGCTTCCGCTTCTTCCAGGTAATGGGTGGTCAGCACAATGGCGTGGCCCTGCCGGTTCAGGCGCTGGATGAATTCCCACAACGACTGCCGCAATTCCACATCCACTCCAGCGGTGGGCTCGTCCAGTACGATGACCGGTGGCTTGTGTACCAAGGCCTGCGCCACCAGCACCCGCCGCTTCATGCCGCCGGACAGGCTGCGCATATTGTGGTTGGCCTTGCTGTCCAGCCCGAGGTTGACCAGCAGCTCGTCAATCCAGGCCTCATTCTGTCGCAAGCCAAAATAACCGGACTGGAACTGCAGGGTTTCCCGCACGGTAAAGAAGGGGTCGAACACCAGCTCTTGCGGCACAATTCCCAGCTTGCGGCGGGCAGCACGGTAGTCACCCCGTACATCGTGCCCCATGACGTGGATGGTGCCGCTGTCTGCGCGGGTCAGGCCGGCCAGGATGGAAATCAGGGTGGTTTTGCCAGCGCCGTTAGGGCCGAGCAGGGCAAAGAATTCGCCTTCCTGTACGGTCAGGCTGACCTGGTCGAGCGCCTGCAACGCGCCAAAGCGCTTGCTGACGGACTGGATATCAATGGCGGCAGACATGGGGTGAAGGAAAGGCAAAAACCGATTCTACCCCATTTCTGCCCCAGCGGAACGGAGGATATCTACTCAGGGTGTTGCCGGTGTGGTGGTGGCAGGTTCCGGGGTCGGGCCGGGATCATCCTCGTCTGCCGTTGCGGGTGTGGCACCATCCGCAGCCAGACTGGCGCGGCGCTGCAGGTAGGCGTCACGGATGAAAGCGTATTCATCCAGCCCGCCCGCCTCGCTGATCACGTGGTCGACCCCCAGCAACTGGGCGCGAACATCCAGAATACGCAAAGCCGTGACGCCGTCACGGGTGGAGTGGTCCGGAATCATGTCTTGGTGCAGGGCATGCTCGGCGATCAGGTCGGTGCTGTCCCGCAAGGTGGTACTGCCCAAGAACGGCAGCACCAGATAGGGGCCATTGCCCACGCCCCAGACCGCCAGTGTCTGGCCCAGGTCTTCGTCGTGCTTTTCCAGGTCCATTTTGCTGGCGACATCCACCAGACCAGCGACGCCCACCGTGCTGTTGATCAGCACCCGCCCCCAATCAGACACAGCCGCCTTGGGCTTGCCTTGCAGCAGGTTGTTGATGCCGATCCAGATGTCGTTCAGGTTACCAAAGAAGTTATGCACGCCATGACGGGCAGGAGCGGGGACGACCGCGGTGTAGGCTTGGGACAGCGGGCGCAGCAAGGCTTGATCAACCGCCGTATTGAAGCGATAGATGGGGCGATTGATGCCCTCCAGCGGGTCATTCTGGTTTTGTGGGGTGGCACACCCGGCAAGGGCGGTGACCAGGATCAGGCTGGAGAGTGGTAAGCGGGCTGACATAGACATGATGAAGCAAATGGGGGTTATGTATTTACTTTAGCAGGGTTTGCAGGATCAGTCGCTGGGGCCTGGCTGGGGACTGTGCTGCAAGTCCGGCAGGTGGTAGAGGCTGATCAGCTGGGCCAGATTGCTCGGGATATGTATGATGGTCAAGGTGGTGCGTGCTTCATTGGCCAACCGATGCGCATGCAGCAGCAGGCTGACCGCAGACGAATCCACTTCCGTGACCTGCGCACAATCCAGCACCAGCGCATCTTGGTGATGGCGCAGGGCTTCCGCAAAAGCCGAGCCGAGCGCGGTTACCGTACTGAGGGTAACCCGCTCGGGCAGAAACAAGGTCTGGCCTTCGCGCTTGAGCATGTCAGCTACCCGTGGCCCCTTTGGCCAATTGCTGATTACGGTCTGTCAGCTGCTTGATCAGGCCATCCACGCCATGTTGCGCGATGGACTGGTTGAAGCTGTTGCGGTAAGTGGTGACGATGGACGCGCCAGCCACCATCACATCAAACACTTTCCAGCTATTCCCGCTGGGGGACAGACGGTAGTCAAGGGTAATCGGTTTCTTGCCACTGACCATCACCTCGGTCAGCACCGTGACCTCACCGTTGTCACCGGCGGCGGTGACCGGTTTGACGTTGATGGCATCGACCTTGTTGGCCGTCAGGGCGTTGGCGTAGCTGTAGATCAGTAGGGTTTTGAACTCCTGGGTCAATGCCTGCTGTTGCTGCGGGCTGGCACTGCGCCAGTGCTTGCCGACGGCAAGCCCGGTCATCCGGGTAAAGTCGAAGTGGGGCAGTACCCGGGCCATGATCTGGTCGCGCACGGCTTTCTCGTTGCCGGCACGGCTTTCACGCTTGAGGATGGCCAGCACGTCATTGCTGGTGGATTCCACAAAGGTCTCGGCCGGATGAGCGGCGAAGGCCAGGGAACTGCACAGCAACATGCAAACGGCAAAATACTTTCTGAGTGCGGCAAACAACATCATGAAACGTCCTGTTCGGTCAAGGCGACGGTTTGGCGTCCGCTGCCTTGTTCATTATAAGTTGGCTGATCAATTGTTCCAGTACCAGTGCATCACTGACATACTGGATGCGACCACCCGATTTCAGATTAGTTGCCTCGGCTCCGGTCGCCAGACCGATGTACTGCTCACCGAGCAGGCCAGAGGTCAGGATCTCGGCCGAGGTGTCGGTGCTGAAAGCGGCGGTGGTATTCAGGGTTAGGGTGACATCGGCCTGATGGGTTTTGGGGTTGAACTGGATGCGGTTCACCCGGCCGATGACCACGCCCGAGCTTTTGACGGGGGCGTTGACCTTGAGGCCCCCAATGTTATTGAACGATGCGTTCAGTATCAAGCTGGGTTCATCGCCAAAACCTGCCGGATTGCTTACCTTAAGGGCAAGAAACAGCATGGCACCCAGCCCGGCTGCCACCAGCAGGCCCACCCAAGTATCCATCACGGATTTGTTCATCAGGCATTTCCTTGAAACATGAATGCAGTCAGGATGAAGTCCAGCATCAGGATGACCAGTGAAGAGGTCACCACGGTGCGGGTTGTCGCAGCGGACACCCCTTCTGCGGTGGGGTGCGCATCATAGCCTTCAAACACGGCAATGAAAGAGACCGCAATCCCGAAAACTGTACTTTTGATCAGGCCATTGAGCAGGTCATGCTGCCAGTCGACATTGGCTTGCATCTGCCCCCAGAAGGCGCCGGCATCAATGCCGATGACCGGCACGGCAATCAGATAGCCGCCAAGGATGCCGATCATGTTGAACAGGCTGGCCAGCAGCGGCATGGTCAAGACACCCGCCCAGAAACGTGGCGCGACCACCCGTGCGACGGGTTCTACTGCCATCATCTCCATGGCCCGCAGCTGCTCCGTGGCTTTCATCAGGCCGATTTCTGCGGTCATGGCAGAGCCCGCGCGGCTGGCGAACAGCAAGGCGGCCAGTACCGGCCCGAGCTCTCGGGTCAGGGCCAAGGCTACCACGGTGCCAACGCCATCGCCGGAACCAAATCGCTTCAGGGTTTCGTACATCTGCAGGCCCAGTACCATGCCGACAAACAAGGCAGAGACGCTGATGATGACCAGCGACAGCACGCCACTGAAATACATTTCACGCACGGTGAGCGAGAAGCGGCGCAGGCTGGTACCAGACTGGCGCAACAGAAACAGCATGAAGCGAGTGGCAAAGCCCAGGCGCTCAATCATGCGCCGGGTGCGGCCGCCCAGCAAGGTCAACGGTTTGAGCGGGTTCATGGACGCAGCCCCAGTTCACTGAGGTAGTCCCCCGCCGGGACATGAAAGGGAACCGGGCCGTCAGGTTCGGCGTGGATGAACTGGTGCACGAAGGGGTCGTTCTCCTGCAGGATGTCAGCGGGCTTGCCTGCGGCCACAATGCGTCCCCGTGACAGGAAGTAAACATGGTCCACCAGCTGCAGGGATTCCTGCACATTATGGGTCACCAGAATGGCGCCGGTGCCCAAGGCATCGTTCAATTCGCGGATCAGTTTGGCAACGGTACCCAGGGAAATGGGGTCCAGCCCGGTAAACGGCTCATCATACAGCATCAGCAGCGGGTCAAGGGCGATGGCACGGGCCAGCGCTACCCGTCGTGCCATGCCGCCGGACAGCTCGTGCGGCATCTGGCGGGCAGCGCCCCGCAAACCGACCGCATGCAACTTCATCAGGACCAGGTCACGCACCATGACTTCGGGTAAATCAAAGTGCTCGCGTAAAGGGAACGCGATGTTGTCGTAGACCGAGAGGTCGGTGAACAGGGCGCCAAACTGGAACAGCATACCAATCTGTTTGCGCATCGCGTACAGCTGGCGATGGTTGAAACCGAGCGTGCTCTCGCCATTGAAGCGGATTTGCCCCTGCGACGGCTGCAGTTGCCCACCAATCAGACGCAGCAGCGTGGTCTTGCCGCTGCCGCTGCCACCCATCAGCGCGATCATCTGACCTCGCTCAAGACGCAGGCTGACCCCTTGCAGAACAGGGGTGGGGCCATAGCTGAAGCTGACGTCGTTCAAATCCAGAAGCGGAGCGGAAGGGCGCAAAGGTATTACCTGATCGTGGGGTCGGCTGCAATTCTAACGCAGAAAGCCGCGGCATAGCCTAAATGCGCGTCAGGCAAAATGGTAAAAAAGGGTAACCAAAGATGCTTACGGCCCTTGCAGCAGATAGCGCTCGGCGGCGGCCAGATTGTCAGCGCGGCCCAATAGGACCAGCGTGTCCTCAGCCACAATGCACAGGTCGGGTGCCGGGGTGAGTTGGCCGCCTTGCCGACGCCGCACTGTCCGGATGGACACTTCGAAAGGACTCAAATCCAGCTCGGCCAATGGTTTGCCCGTTGCATGCGCATGCTCGGGCAGGGTGACGGAATGCAGCTGTGCTTCACGCCAGTCCAGGCCGTCATGGCTGTCGCTCTCACCGACGAATATGCCCCGGAACAAAGCATACTGTTGCTCCCGCGTGTCGCGGATGCGGCGCAGTACGCGGGAGAGGGGCGTGCCCAGCAGCATCAGGGTGTGGCTGGCCAGCATCAGGCTGCCTTCGAGGACTTCGGCCACCACTTCGGCAGCACCGGCCTCGCGCAAGTGCTCGACTTCCCCTTGCCCCTGGGTGCGGACGATCACCGGCAGGCCAGGTTGCAGACTGTGTACATGGCTGATGATCTTGCGGGCCTGGTGGGTGTCATCAAAGGTCACCACCACTGCCCGGGCGCGTTTCAGCCCGGCGGCCAGCAGGGCTTCACGCTTGCCGGCGTCACCAAACACCACGGTTTCGCCCGCGGCAGTCGCTTCTGCTACCCGCTCCGGATCAAGGTCCAGCGCCATGAAGGGGACGTCTTCCTGACTGAGAATGCGGGACAGGTACTGCCCACTGCGGCCATAGCCACACAGGATGACATGACCGTCGTGTTCCATGCTCTGCATGGCAATGCGCGTGAGCTGCAGCGACTGGCTCATCCATTCCGAACGCACCAGCCGCAGCACCAGCTTGTCGCTACGCTGGATCAATAGCGGCGCGGTGAACATGCTGAGCACCATGGCGGCCAGCAAGCCCTGCTGGATGGCGGGGGGCAAGAGGCTGTGCCCCTCGGGTGTGGCCAGTGCCAGCAACACAAAGCCGAACTCGCCCGCCTGGGCCAGGTGCAAACCAGTGCGCAACGCTACGCCACTCGGGTGTCGGAAGAGTCGGGACAGGCCGCTGATGATCAAGAGTTTGCCCGGCTGCAGCAGGGCGAAGAACAGTAGCACCCATGGCCAGACATGCCACAGCTGGCGCAGGTCCAGCCGCATGCCAATGGTGACAAAGAACAGCCCCAGCAGCACATCGCGGAACGGGCGAATGCTGTCCTCCACCTCAAAACGATACTCGGTTTCCGAGATCAGCATGCCGGCAAGGAAGGCCCCCAGCGCCAGCGATAGTTGCGCCAGCGATGTCAGCCAGGCAATGCCCAGTGTGACCAGCAAGACATTGAGGATGAACAGTTCACTGGAGTGTTGCCGTGCCACCAAGTGAAACCAGCGTCGCAGCAGCTTGTCGCCAAAATAGAAAATAGCGGCCAGCACCACCACGGCCTGCAGGGCTGCAATACCCAGCTGCTTGAGCAGGGCGGGTCCGCTGGGTGCCAGGGTCAGTGCCGGCACCAGGATCAGCAAGGGCACCACGGACAAGTCCTGGAACAGCAACACCCCAAACACTTGCCGGCCATGGGGACTGTCCAGCTCACGGCGCTCACTCAGTAATTTGCTGACAATGGCGGTGGAGGACATCGCCAGGATACCCCCCAGCGCCAGTCCGGCTTTCCAGTCCAGCTGTAGCAGCATGGCCAGCAGCGGGGTGATCGCGAGGCTGAGCAGGACCTGTGCGCCGCCCAGCCCGAGCACACTGCTGCGCATGCTTTTCAGACTCGACAAGCTGAATTCCAGTCCGATGGAGAACATCAGAAACAGGACGCCCACCTCGCCGAGGATTTCGGTGCCTTCGCTTTCCGGCATCCAGTGCAGCAAGTGCGGGCCGATCAATACCCCAACCAGCAGATAGCCCAGAATCGGCGGCTGCTTCAGCAAACGGCAGGCCACCACTACCAGCACCGCAATGGCCAAGAGCAGCAGGACGGGTTGCAGGGCACCACTCATGGATCAGGCCAAGGGTCAGGTTGCAGACCATTTCAGCTTAACACAGCTCATGCGACGGCCAAGCAATAATCCGGCCAGATGCCGTGTGCACATTGGGAGGGCGCGCGCATGCTGCTATACTGTGTACCCATGAGTGATTATTCCTCCCTGTCCGCCATGCCGGCGGATGACGATTCCTTGCTGGCGACGACGCGGCGCGTACTGCGGGTCGAGGCCGAGGCGCTGACCGCACTGGCCGATCGGCTGGATGGTCAGGTACTGCGAGCTTTGCAGGTGCTGCGGGATTGTCGTGGTCGAGTGGTGGTCAGTGGCATGGGCAAGTCCGGCCATATCGCGGGCAAGATTGCGGCGACCTTGGCGAGTACCGGTACGCCCGCATTTTTCCTGCACCCGGCAGAGGCCTGCCATGGCGACCTGGGGATGCTGACCCAGGATGACGTGCTGCTGGCGCTGTCCTACTCCGGCGAGAGTGATGAACTGCTGGCCCTGTTGCCCTATCTGAGACGGCAGAAGATTCCGCTGGTGGTGCTCACCGGTAATCCCGGCTCCAGTCTGGCCAAGGCCGCCGAGGTGGTGCTGGATGCCGGGGTACGGGAGGAGGCCTGTCCATTGGGATTGGCGCCCACCACCAGCACCACGGCTGCACTGGCGCTGGGTGATGCGCTGGCGGTGGCGCTGCTGGAATGGCGCGGGTTTGGCGTCGATGATTTCGCCCTGTCGCACCCCGGTGGACGGCTGGGGCGGCGGCTGTTGATTCAGGTGGCCGACCTGATGCACGCGGGTGAGCACTTGCCGATGGTGCGCATCAGCGATGTGTTGCCGCAGGCGCTGGAAGTGGTCACCCGCAAGCGTCTGGGGTTTGCCGCGGTGCTGGATGATGCGGAAGCCCTGGTAGGCATCTTTACCGATGGCGACCTGCGGCGGGCGGTCTCCCGCTTTGCGGATTTGCGCAGCGTGACCGTGGGGGAAGTCATGACCCCGAGGCCGCGCTGTGTGCAGGCGGATACCCTGGCCGTCGAGGCGATAGCCTTGATGGAACAGGCACCCAAAATCACCAGCTTGCTGGTGCTGGATGAACAACAACAGCTGGTCGGCGCCATACACCTGCACGACCTGCTGAATGCGGGCTTGCTGTGAGCCGGAACACGATGACTGATTTTTCCCCAGAACTGCGTAGCAGAGCCCAGGCCATACGGCTGATGGCGTTTGATGTTGATGGCGTGTTGACCGATGGCAAGCTCTATCTGAACGACGCTGGCGAAGAAATGAAAGCGTTCAATACGCTGGACGGGCATGGGCTGAAGATGCTGCAGGCCAGCGGTGTGGCGGTGGCCATCATCACCGGACGTCGCTCGCGCACGGTGGAACTGCGGGCGACGAATCTCGGAATACAGCACGTGTTTCAGGGCGTGGAAGACAAGCGCAGCTGTTTTCTGGCGCTGTTGGCAGAGTTGCAGCTAAGCCCGGCACAGGCCGGTTTCATGGGGGACGATGTAGTGGATTTGCCGCCCATGCGTAGCAGTGGGCTGGCGGTGTCTGTGCCGGCAGCCCCGGCGGTGGTGCAACAGCATGCCCACTGGGTGACCCGGCGGGCGGGCGGCGAGGGCGCGGCGCGGGAACTGTGTGAGCTGATCATGGCCGCGCAAGGCACGCTGGATGCGCAACTGGCGCGGTATCTGGACTGAGCATGCCACAGTTCCTCAAGGGTGCGCCCTGGTTTCTGGTGCTGGTGCTGGCCTTGCTGTCCGGGCTGGCTGCCTGGCTCGAACGCGTGGTCAACGCGCCTGCCGCGGCACGGGATGGCAGCAGCCGGCATGACCCGGATTACATCATTGAGCAGTTTGAAGCACAGCGCTACGGACCCGCTGGCAATCTGGAGTACCGGCTTGCTGCTGCGCATCTGGAGCACTACCCGGATACCGACAGCAGCGAGCTGCGCGATGCGCGCCTGGTGCAGATGCTGCCGAATCAGCCACAGCTGGTGATTGTGGCCAGCCGGGCGACGCTGGACCGGAGCCAGAAGCGGGTCATCTTCAATGAAGGTGTGATCATTACCCAGGCCGCCTGGCAAAAGCAGCTTCCCATTACCCTGACGACGCGCAACCTGACGGTATGGACAGACCGCAAGCTGGCACAGACGGAAGCACCGCTGCAGCTGGTGCAGGGCAGCAGCAGGGTGGATGCCGTAGGGATGGTGATGGATCAGCAGGCGCGCAAGATCACCTTGAAACATCATGTGAGGGCAAATTATGTACAAGCGAAGTAAGGGGGGGCTGGCGTCCGCCTGTGGCCTGATGTTGCTGTCGCTATGGGCGCACGCCGAGACGGCGGACCGGGACAAACCCATCAATATCCAGGCAGATACCGTGACGCTGGACATGAACAAGGGTACCCGGCAGTTTATTGGCAATGTCCTGATCGTGCAGGGCACCCTGCGGGTGCAGGCCGAGCGGATTGATGTGACCACCAATGATGTGGGCGACATGAAAGCCGTTGGCGTGGGCCGGCCGGTGCAGTTCCGCCAGAAGCAGGACAACGTGGATGAGTATGTGGAAGGGTATGGCGACCGGATGGAGTACGACAGCGCCAAGAACCAGCTGCAATTGCTGGGCAATGCCCGAGTGAAGCGGGGTCTGGATGAGGTGAAAGGGGCCAGTATCTTTTATGACTCGGTCACGCAGCAATATTCCGTCAAAGGCGGCGCCAGTACCACCACCAGCCCTGAAGGGGGCGGCCGGGTCACGGTGACCATCACGCCGAAGCCGCGCCCCGCTGCACCTGCTGCGACCCCGGCACCCGCTCCGGCTCCTCAATGACAGCCGGGCGCAGGGGCCCGCATACTGGTATGATGATTTCATGAGCAAGCTGCGCGCAGAACAATTGCAGAAACGCTACCGCGGACGCACCGTGGTGCATGATGTCAGCCTCTCGGTAGAGAGTGGCGAGGTGGTCGGTCTGCTGGGCCCCAATGGGGCAGGCAAAACCACCAGCTTCTACATGATCATCGGTCTGGTGCCCGCCAATGGTGGGGCGGTGTATTTGGACGACAAGGACATGCGCCACTGGCCGATTCACCGCCGGGCGCGTGCCGGGCTGGGCTATTTGCCGCAGGAGGCTTCCATTTTCCGCCGCATGACGGTGGCGGAAAACGTGCTGTCCATTCTGGAACTGCACGAGCCTAACGAAAAAAAGCGTATGGCGCGGCTGGAAACCCTGCTCGGCGAGCTGCATGTCACCCACTTGCGTGACCAGATGCCGCAGAGCCTGTCGGGCGGGGAACGACGACGGGTGGAGATTGTGCGGGCACTGGCCAGCAACCCCAAGTTCATCTTGCTGGATGAGCCGTTCAACGGTGTGGACCCGATCGCCGTGGCCGATGTGCAGCGGATGATCGGCTTCCTCAAGGATCGCGGCATTGGCGTGCTGATCACCGACCACAAGGTGCGTGAAACGCTGGATATCTGCGACCGGGCTTACATCATCGCCGAAGGCAAGGTGCTGGCCGATGGTCACCCGGAACAGCTGGTCGCCAATGAGGCGGTCCGCAAGGTGTATCTGGGTGAAAGCTTCACCCTGTAGCGGGCAGCAATGAAACCGACCCTGCAACTCAAGCTGTCACAACAGCTGACCCTGACACCGCAGCTGCAACAGGCCATCCGCTTGCTGCAGCTCTCCACGCTGGACATGCAGCAGGAGCTCGATCAGTTCATCGAACTCAACCCGATGCTGGAACGGGCTGATGGGCCGGATGATGTTGCGGAGCCTGTGGCGGAAGGCGATTCGGTCGAGCTGAATGACGCCTGGCAAGCCGCAGGCGAGGCACTGGGCGAGCTGAGCTGGGCCGCTGCGGGCAATGGCAGCCCGGACGATGAGGATGAAGAGCGGGACTGGATGCAGCAAACGCCGGAGTCCATCTCCCTGCGCGAGCATCTGCTGGCCCAGCTGGGGGAGATGAAGCTGCCCCAGCGCGATGCAGTATTGGCCAGCCTGATCGTGGAGGCGCTGGATGAGGACGGCTACCTGCTGGGCGGGCTGGAGGAGCTGATCGACCTGGGTCCGGACGAATGGGAGGTCGACGAAGAGGAATGGCGCATCGCACTGCGCTATGTGCAGCATTGTGAGCCCGCAGGAGTCGCCGCCCGCGCATTGCCTGAATGTCTGCAACTGCAACTGCTGCGTCTGCCGGATTCCGACGTACGGCAGATGGCCCTGACCTTGGTACTTGATCATCTGGACTTGCTAGGCGCGCGAGACTATACCAAACTGAAGAAACGGCTACAGTGCGATGAAGACATGCTGCGGCAGGTGCAACAGCTGATCGGCAGCCTGGATCCGAAGCCGGGGCGCCCCTTTTCGACGGAGAAGCCACGCTATGTGGTGCCGGATGTGGTGGTGGTCAAGCAAAAAGGTAAATGGGTGGCGCATTTGAATGCTGATGCCGTCCCCAAGCTGAAAGTGAACCAGTTGTACGCCAGTATCCTGACCCAACATCGCGGTGCCGACGGCAAGGGCTTGCAGGAGCAACTGCAGGAAGCGCGCTGGATGGTGAAAAACGTGCAGCAGCGTTTTGCCACCATATTGCGTGTGTCACGAGCCATCGTAGAGCGGCAATGGCGATTCTTTGAGCATGGCGAGGTGGGCATGGTCCCCTTGGTGCTGCGCGAGATCGCAGACGAGCTGGACTTGCACGAATCTACCGTCTCCCGTGTCACCAACCAGAAATATTTGCTCTCCCCCCGCGGAATTTTTGAACTCAAGTACTTCTTTGGCAGTCGATTAGAGACAGATACCGGTGGTGCCTGTTCGGCCACAGCCATACGGGCGCTGATCAAGCAATTGATACAAGCGGAGGACCCAGCCAGACCCTTGAGTGATAGTCAGTTGTCGGACATGTTGGCAAATCAGGGGGTAGTGGTTGCTCGCCGCACGGTGGCGAAATACCGTGAAGCGATGCACATTGCACCCGTCAATCTGCGCAAGGCGCTATAGGGCAGAGCCGGTTGAGCGGTGTCTGACCCGAGTTTTCCCCAGGAGGTAAACCATGAATCTGACCATGAGCGGACACCATCTTGAGATCACCCCGGCCATCCGGGAATACATGACCTCCAAGCTGACGCGGGTGACGCGCCACTTTGATCATGTGCTGGACGTGAATGTGATCATGTCGGTGGACAAACTGGTCCAGAAAGTGGAGGCCACGCTCCATGTGCGCGGTAACGACATCTTTGCCGAATCAAGCGACAGTGATCTGTACGCAGCCATTGACGCCCTGATCGACAAGCTGGACCGTCAGGTCCTGAAACACAAGGAAAAGCGGGCTGATCGTCGCCATGATGGCGGTTCGTTGAAGCATCTCCATGGTGAGGCGGCTGAATAAGCGTCGCGCCGAAGCGGTGCAAACAGGAGTACAATGCCACGGCGAGGCAGGGGTTCCCTGCCTCGCCGTTTTGTTTTGCACCGTACCCGGGGAGAATGTGCTCCCGAGGTTGAGCGTGCCGCCCACAGGCGAGCTTAATTCATGAGTTTTTTACACAAGATATTACGTCCCGGCCATGTTGTGCTGGATCTGGATGTCAGCAGCAAGAAGCGGGTGTTTGAGCAGGTTGGTCTGCTGGCCGAGAATGACTATCAGATTGCCCGCAGCAAGGTGACAGACAGCCTGTTTGACCGGGAAAAACTGGGCTCAACCGGCCTCGGACAAGGCGTGGCCATTCCGCATGGACGGATCAAGGGTCTGAAAGAGGCGGTCGGCATTTTCGTGCGTCTGAAGGCGGCCATCCCGTTCGATGCGCCGGATGGCAAGCCGGTGCAACTGCTGTTTGTGCTGCTGGTGCCGGATCATGCCAGCGAGCTGCATTTGCAGATCCTGGGCGAGCTGGCTGAGCTGTTCTGTAGCCGTGCGCTGCGCGAGCAATTGCTGCAGTCGGCGGACCCGGGCCAGGTTTACCGCATGCTCAGTGGACAGGAATGATCCATGCCCCGTATCAGCGTTGCCCAACTGTATGACGACAATCGTGAAAAGCTGGATCTCAGCTGGGTTGCGGGGCGATCCGCCACCGATAGCAACCTGTCGAATGACGACGTAGACCGTGCTTCGCTGGCCCTGGTGGGCCACCTGAACTTCATTCACCCCAACCGCATCCAGGTGCTGGGTCTGGCGGAGATGAACTACCTGCGCAGCCTGAACTTTCCCTCGCTGCATGCTTCCATTACCCGCTTGTTTGCCAACCCGATGGCGGCGATGATCGTCGCCAATGGCGAACAGGTACCGCCCATCCTGATTGAATTCTGCGAAAAGCATCAGATCCCGCTGCTGTCCTCCCCGGAGCACAGCCCCTACCTGATGGATGTCTTGCGGGCCTATCTGGCCAAGGCCCTGGCGGTGTCGACGACCCTGCACGGCGTATTCCTGGATGTGCTGGAAGTCGGCGTGCTGATCACCGGTGAATCGGCCATGGGCAAGAGCGAGCTGGCGCTGGATCTGATCAGTCGCGGCCATGGTCTGGTGGCGGATGACATTGTCGAGGTCTACCGGGTGGCGCCGGAGCTGCTGGAAGGACGCTGCCCGCAGCTGCTCAAGGATTTTCTGGAGGTGCGCGGTCTCGGCATCCTCAATATCCGTACCGTGTTTGGTGAAACCGCCATCCGTCCACGCAAGACCCTCAAGCTGATCATTCATTTGCAAAAAGCCAGCGGTGAGAACCTGGCCGCGCTGGACCGGTTGGAAATGGATGCGCAGACGCAGGATGTGCTGGATGTGCCGGTGCGCAAGGTGGTGCTGCCGGTGGCGGCCGGACGTAACCTGGCGGTACTGGTGGAAACCGCCGTGCGTGCCTATATCCTGCAATTACGGGGCATTGACAGCACCCGTGAATTTATCGAACGGCAGCAGCGCCTGCTGGAAGCGGGAGGGGAGTGACTGTGGTCGAGCTGCAGAACAAGGACTTCCAGCTGGTACTGCTGTCCGGGCTGTCTGGGTCCGGCAAGAGTGTGGCGCTGGCGGTGCTGGAGGACTCCGGTTACTACTGCATCGACAACCTGCCGGCGCATTTCCTGCCGCAAGTGGCCGAGTTTCTGGCGGCGCAAGGCTACCAGCGCGCTGCGATCAGCATTGATGTCCGCAGCGGCCACAGCGTCTCATCCTTGCCGCAATACCTGCAGGCTTTGCGTATCGGTGGGCTGGATGTGCGCCTGCTGTTTCTCGAGGCGCGCACGGAGACGCTGGTCAAACGCTTTTCGGAAACCCGGCGGCGGCACCCGCTGTCGGAAGGGCAGCGTACCGTGGCCGAGTGCATTGAGCTGGAGCGCGAAGAGCTGTCTGATGTGGTGGATTTTGCCCACCACATTGACACCAGTGACATGCGGGCCAATACCTTGCGGGCCTGGATCAAGCTGCTGGTGGGGGTGTCGCGCAGTGAGCAGTTGACGCTGGCCTTCCAGTCCTTTGGCTTCAAACATGGTATTCCGCTGGATGCCGATCTGGTGTTCGATGCCCGCGCCTTGCCCAACCCGCATTACGATCCGCAATTGCGCCCGCTGACCGGCAAGGACCAGCCCGTCGCGGCGTTTCTGCAGGCCGCGCCTGCGGTGCAGACCATGTATGAAGACATCCGGTCGCTGGTCGAGAAATGGCTGCCCGCCTATCGTGAAGAGAATCGCAGCTATCTGACGGTGGCGGTAGGCTGTACCGGTGGTCAGCATCGCTCGGTCTACCTGGTGGAAATGCTGGGGGCCTGGTTCCGTGCCCAGCAGACCGTACTGGTGCGGCATCGGGAGCTGCACGATAGCCGTTTGCTCTAGGGGCCTGTGATGGTCTCCCATGGCTTGGCACGCTGCAAAACCCTGCTTACGGCCATGGCGCTGGCTGGACTGACAACTTCCGCCCATGCGGCAGACTGGCAGCGGCTGCCGGTGGGGGGCGATACCGCGATACACAGTTTTGATGCCAGCAAGCTGGTGTTTGAGCTGGACGAGGTCAGCTACTGGCGGCGGGTACAGTTTGCCACGCCGGTAGAGACGGCCAAGGGCAGCGTGGTGACCGCCTTGTTTCGCGAGCGCATTCAGTGCAAGGTACACACCATTCTGCAGCTGAACTGGCTGCTGTATGACGGACAAGGACGCTTGCTGGATCAATTGCCCGCCAGTGAAACCGATCCTCATTCGATTGTGCCGGATTCGATAGGGGATGCCTTTGCCGAGAAGCTGTGCCCGATGCGACCGGTCAGCCCCAACGCGCCGGGTGCCTCGGATGATACGGGATTGACCGTGGTACCCCGCAAGCCGTTGACCCCGGTACCTGCACCCAAAGCACCGCTTGCGCCGAGCAAGCCGCAACTGACACCTGCCAAACCGGCGACACCCCCTGCGCCTGCCCCGAATGGGGCCGATAACCTGATTGTGATTCCTGGCAATGGCGAACCCAAACCCTGACCCGCAGCCGCCCTATACCGTGTGTGTTGCGCTGACCGGTGCGTCCGGCATGCCGTATGCACTGCGACTGATTGAATGCCTGGCCGAGCTGAAGGTCCGCCAGTACGTCCTGACCTCACAGGCTGCCCAGGTGGTGCTGCGGCAAGAGCTGCCCGACCTGGCGATCCCGGGGCGAGCCGCGGAGCTGGCGGACTGGCTGCGACAGCGCTATGCGGTAGATGAGGCCTTGCTGCAGGTCTTCGGGCGGGAGGAGTGGTTTGCCCCGGTGGCCAGTGGCTCCAACCCGGCGGACGCCATGGTGGTGTGCCCGTGCAGCATGGGCACGCTGGCGGCCATCGCCATGGGCAGCAGTGATAACCTGATTGAACGTGCGGCGGATGTGATGATCAAGGAGCAGCGCAAGCTGATCCTGCTGCCACGTGAAGCGCCGCTCTCTGCCATTCATCTGGAAAACATGCTGAAGCTGGCGCGGCTGGGGGTGGTGATCATGCCACCGGCCCCGGGCTTCTACCATCATCCCAAAACGATTGAGGACCTGGTGGATTTCATGGTCGCCCGCCTGCTGGATCATATGGGCTTGTCTCACCCGATGATCCGCCGCTGGGGCCACTGACGACGGTGTGCTGGAGGTCGGCCACTCAGCGGGGGCTGCCGAGGTAGCCACGCAGCTTGGCCTCAATGATGCGCGGGTTCTCGCCATTGGCAATGGCGCACAGCCCTTCGATATACATTTCCCGCTGTACGCTTTCTTCCTGCACCAGTTGCTTCAGTTTGTTGGCGATAGGCAGGAACAACAGGTTGGCTGAGCCGACGCCATAGATGGTCGCCACGAAGGCCACGGCAATGCCTGCGCCCAGTTTGGACGGGTCCGACAGGTTTTCCATCACGTGGATCAGACCCATCACCGCGCCGAGAATGCCGATGGTCGGGGCATAGCCGCCTGCAGACTCCCACACCCGTGCTGCGCGTTTGGCGTTGTCCTGCCGGGTCTCCAGTTCGATCCACAAGGTCGAGCGCAAGGCATTCGGCTCCACGCCGTCGACCAGCAGTTGCAGGCCTTTGCGGTTGAAATCATCCTTTTGGTCGGTGATGCGGGGTTCCAGTGCCAGCAGGCCGCCGCGACGTGCCAGCTGGCTCCAGGTCACCAGATTATTGAGCAGGGCAGGCAAATCGTATTGCGGTGGGCGTACGATCCAGCGCAGCATGCGCACGCCCTGCCAGAAAATGGGCAAGGGATATTGCAGCATCACGGCGCCGGTGGTGCCCCCCAGGACGATCAGAAAGGCGGTCAGCTGCAGCAAGGAGCCAATATGACCGCCTTCGAGCAACTGGCCGCCCAGGATGGCGACAAAAGAGAGAAGGATGCCGGTGAGGCTGAGGTAGTCAAAGCGCATGGGGGTCAGTTCCGGCGGGGTTCGCTCAGCCACTCGCGCATGCAGGCCCGTAAACGACTGATGGCCTGGGTGTGCAGCTGGCTGACGCGTGATTCGGTTACGCCCAATACCTCGCCGATTTCCTTGAGGTTGAGTTCCTGTTCGTAATAGAGGCTCATCAGCAATTGCTCCCGTTCCGGCAGGCGGCGGATGGCATCGATCAGCGTCTGGCGGAAGCCGTCCTCTTCCAGCAGGGTATGCGGGTTGGCGGCATGGTCGGGCAGCAGGCGGTCGATCAGCGGGTTGTCATCGTCCACCGCAAAATCATCCAGATACAGCAACTGATGCCCGCGCCCATCATCCAGTGTTCTTTGCAAATCGGCAAGGGGCATGCCGAGATGGCGGGCCAGCTCCGACTCGCCTGCCGGGCGACCCAGCTGGTGTTCCAGCTGGGTCATCGCGGATTCCACTTCCTTTAACTGGCGGCGAACCTGGCGTGGTAGCCAGTCGAGCTGTCGCAGTTCATCGAGCATGGCGCCGCGGATGCGCTGGCCTGCAAAGGTTTCGAACTGCACGCCCAGTGTCTCGTCAAAATGCTGTGCGGCCTCCATCAAACCCATCAAACCCACCTGGATCAGGTCATCCACTTCTACATTGGCAGGCAGCCGTACCATCAAATGGTGTGCGATCCGCTTGACCAGCGGGGCCAGAGCGGTGACCCGTTGTGCAATCAGATCCTGTGGGCTGGGTTTGTACATGGCGGGATAAGGCGTTTCACGGCTGCTGTGACGGGAGGAAGGCGCGGTTGCATTCGATCCAGCGGTGTACAAAGGCATCGGGCGGTGTCAGGCTCACCGGCACCAGCCGCTCCAGTACCTCGGCCAGCTGCAGGCAGGCATGGCTGGCCTCGGCATCCGCAAAGGCAGGCATGAGTGGTTGCAGCAGGTGATTGGCACGATGCAAGGTTTCATCCTCCGGCACAAAGCCCAACAAGCGCACGTCGGCCTGGGTATGGCGGCGTGCCACGCGGGCCACCCGTTCGAACAGTTGTTTGGCTGCAGTGTAGTCCGGCGCACGGTTGACCAGCAGCAGGAAATCCCGCTTGGCAAAATCGCGGCTCAATAACTTGATGAAAGTATAGGCATCGGTAATGGCTTCTGCCCGGTCTGCCAGCACAATCAAGCGTTCATCGGTTGCCAGTGCCATGCTGGGCTGGTCGGGGCTGTGTATGGGTGCGGCATCGACCAGCAGAAAATCCACATCCGCTAGCAGGTCGGCAAACTGTTGGGCAAAGCGCGCTTCGCTGTCGGCGTCCAGTCGTGCCAGCTGGCTGGGTTGCACCGAGAGCGGCAGAATCTGCAAATCGGTCGCGGCATCCAGGACCAGGCTCTCCAGTGGTGCGTCGCCTCGCAACACGTCGCCCAGACGTTGGCGGGCACGCATGCCCAGCCGCGCCGCGACATTGCCGGAGCTGTTGAACTCGTCGATCACCAGCACCCGGTTGCCACGATGTACCAGCGAGGTGGCCAGGTTGATGACCAGACTGGTTTTGCCAATGCGTCCCCGGCCTCCGATCAGGCTGATGCTGCGCTGGCTGCGCGCTTGCATCAACTGGCGCAGGCCGGTGGCCTGATCCTGCCGCCACCGAGCTTCAGCCAAGCGACGGGCCTTTGCGATTGGAGCGCAGCACCTGGGCCAGTGGCGTCATGGGTGCGGCGGGTGCGGTCGCTGGGGCAGGTGCAGCCGGCATCGCTTGATGGTTGCTGGGCTGTGCCGCCATGTACAGCGGGTATTCTTCTTGCCGCAGGGCAAAGGTGTCGCTGTCGGCCTGATTCTTGAAGGCGCGGTCGATCAGGTAGAGCGGATTGGGCAGGTGCAGGTCTTCCGGCACGCGCTGACCATTGGTGACATAGTGCAGGGGCAGGCGGTAGCGCAGAATGGCGTCCAGGCTGGCACCCAGGCTGAGTGACTCATCAATCTTGGTCAGCACGCAGCCGATCAGGCCGTGCGCATGCTCGCCGCTATAGCGCCGCACCACATCGTCCAGCGTACCGGCCTGGGTGTTGGCTGCCATCAGCAGCAGTCGCTGGATGCGCTCACCCTGGCCGCTGAGCATGGCAATCTGCTCCACCAGCCGCTGGTCGCGCTGACTCATGCCGACGGTGTCGATCAGGATCAGGTGGCGGTTGGTGAGGTCGGCCAGGGTCAGTTGCAGGTCGTCCTCATCCTTGACCGAATACACCGGTACATTGAGGATCTTGCCGTAAATGCGCAACTGATCGTGGGCACCGATCCGGTAGCTGTCGGTCGAAATCAGCGCAACATGCTGCGCGCCGTATTTCAGGGTATATCGTGCGGCCAGTTTGGCCACGGTGGTGGTTTTCCCCACCCCGGTCGGGCCGACCAGCGCCAAAACACCGCCCCGATCCACCAGCTCGTCTGCGGCGGTGCTGACCTGCAGCTGCTGCTGTAAGGATTGGCGCAACCATTTGTTGATCTGGCTGCCGTTGAGCCCCGGAGGCAGGGGCTCCATCAATTCTCGAGCCAGCCGGGGGCTGAAGCCAGCCGCCAGCATCTGCCGCAGCGCATCCAGCCGTTCCGGATGCTTCTGGCTGAACTCGCCCCAGGCAAAACCGGCCAGCTGGCCTTCCAGCAGCGCGCGCAGCATGCGCACTTCATTGAGCACGTCTTCCTGTGCCGGGTCGGGCCGGGCGCTGGCCGCCGGTGCGGAAGCGGGCGGTGCCTCAACAGACTCAGGGGTGACCTCGTGGTTATCCAGCCATTCCGGTGCGACGTAGCGCTTGGGGGCGGGCGGGGGCGCTGCGCGCGGGGGGGCGGAGTGGCTGATCAGGAAGGGTTCTTCCCGATCCAGGGCCGGAGAAGGCTCGCGGCCACGGCGGCGGGTCACCTGCGGCCAATCAGGCTCGCGTGCCTGCAAGGCGGCATCTGCCTGTGGGGCATGTACCTGGGCTGTGCGGTCCTGTGGTGTCGCCGGGGCCAGCTGCCCTGGGCCGCTGGTCAATTGCGCCACATCGGTGTCGGCGACAGCCATGATCTCGATCCCGCCCCCCGGTACTTGCCGGTTGGAAAGGATGAGCGCATCCGGGCCCAGTGCATCACGCACCTGGCGCAGCGCCTCACGGGTATTGTTGCCGTAGAACTTTTTGACCACCATGGTGCGCACTCTAGCCGATGGCTGCCAGAACGGGAAGGGCGGCGCGCAGATTCAACGCGTAATATGTTGTGTGAATGCGCATCAGCTGCGTCCGCCTATCACGGCCACCACCTGGATGGCTTTGTTATCGGGGATTTCGGCATGCGCCAGAATCTTCAGTTGCGGGATGGAGCGCCGCAGGAAACGCGACAGGATGTTGCGCAAAGGGCCGGGCACCATCAGCACCGAAGGTTGACCTTGCTGCTCACGCTGCTGCACCAGTTCACTCGTCTGCTGCAGCAGGTTTTCAGCCAGGCCAGGCTCAAATCCGGCGCCTTCACCGCCACGGGTTTGCGTCGCTTGCAGCAGCAGGGTTTCCAGATTGGGATCAAGCGCCAGTACCGGCAGGGCGTCCTGCTCTTTGTAGCCGAAGCCGCTATAGGCTTGCTGCACGATGGAGCGTGCCAGCGCGATGCGCACTTGCGCAGTCAGCTCTTCCACATCCTGAGTGCGGGGTACCCATTCGGCCAGGGTTTCAATGATGCTGCGCATGTCGCGGATCGACACATCCTCGCGCAGCAAGGCTTGCAGTACCCGGTGCAGTACCCCGATCGGGATGACCTTGGGCACCAGCTCTTCCACCAGTTTGGGGAACTCCTTGGCCACATGATCGACCAGCTGTTGCACTTCCTCGCGACCCAGCAGCTCGGCCGCATTGGCCTGGATGATGCTGGAGAGGTGGGTGCCAATTACCGTGCTGGCATCGACTACGGTATAACCCAGTGCCTGCGCTTCGTCGCGGCGGCTGGCCTCAATCCAGACCGCGGGCAGGCCAAAAGCTGGATCGCGTGTCTCGTTGCCCGGCAGTGGGCCTAAGACACGACCTGGATTGATGGCCAGATACTGGTTGGCATAAGCCTCACCCTCCGCCACATCGACACCCTTCAGGGCGAGGCGATAGACATTGGGCTTGAGCTCGAGGTTGTCCCGGATATGCACGGCGGGCACCAGAAAGCCGACATCCTGCGCCATTTTCTTGCGGATACCTCGAATGCGCTTGAGCAATTCGCCATCCTGATTACGGTCTACCAGTGAAATCAGCCGGTAGCCAACTTCCAGCCCGATCATGTCAACCGGCTGCACGTCCGCCCAGCTGACCTCAGGCGCCGCAGCGGGCGCGGGTGCGGCTTGCTCTGCCGCTTGTGCTGCCTGCTGGGCCTGCTCTTGCCGTTGGTCCAGCATATAGCCGAGGCCTGCTGCCAGCGCAGCAAAGCTGAGAAAAGCGACATGCGGCATATTGGGGATGACACCAAACAAGGCCAGCAAAACTGCGGTGATGTACAGCACCTGGCCGCGGCGGAACAGCTGGCCGATTAACTGGGTGGAAATGTCTTCATTGGTATCGACACGGGTCACCACAATGCCGGCGGCGGTGGAGATGATCAGCGCCGGTATCTGCGCCACCAGACCATCGCCAATGGTCAGCAGTGTGTAGGTCTTGGCGGAGTCGGCAAAGCTGAGGTCATGCTGCAACATGCCGACGAACAGACCGCCGCCGACATTGAGCAGCATGATGATGATGCCGGCGACAGCATCACCGCGTACAAACTTGGAGGCACCATCCATGGATCCGAAAAATTCGGCTTCCTGCGAAATGGTGGTACGCCGTTTGCGGGCCTCTTCCTCACCGATCAGGCCCGCATTCAGATCTGCATCGATGGCCATCTGTTTGCCGGGCATGGCGTCCAGCGTGAAGCGGGCGCTCACTTCTGCAATGCGCCCGGCGCCCTTGGTCACCACCGTGAAGTTGATCACCACCAGAATGATGAAGACCAGAATACCGATGGCGTAGTTGCCGCCTACCAGAAAGTGACCGAAAGCCTCGATCACCTTGCCAGCGGCGTCCCCCCCGGTATGCCCTTCCAGCAGGATCACCCGGGTGGACGCCACATTCAGTGACAACCTCAGCAGGGTGGTCAGCAGCAAGACCGTGGGAAAGGCCGAGAATTCCAGTGGCTTCTGGGTGTACAGCGCCACCAGCAGCACAATCAGCGACAGCGCAATATTGAAGGTGAAGAACATGTCCAGCAGAATCGCCGGCAATGGCAGGATCATCATCATCAGAATCATGATGATGAGTACCGGTCCGGCCAGTCGGTTCAGGTTGAACTTCTGCATGGTGCTCATGGGCGTGGGGCTTGACCCGTCATTGTAGCGGATTCTGTCGCATCAGGCCTGCGCGGGCTCAGGCATCCATTGCGGGAGGCACCATATCGGCCGGAACGGACAGCTCTTCCGGAAACACGGGCGCTACGCCGCCCACCTGCTGGTAAGTTTTCAACTGGTAGACATAGGCCAGTACTTCCGCCGCTGCGGTATACAAGGGCGCTGGGATGTCCTGCTCCAGTTCGGCGTGCTGATAAAGTGCACGGGCAAAGGGCGGGGTGCGCAGGGTAGGGATGCGGTGCTCGCGACCGATTTCCATGATCCGCTCGGCAATGATGCCCATGCCCTTGGCGATAACGCGTGGGGCACTCATGCCTTCCTGATACTGCAAGGCCACCGCGTAGTGCGTCGGGTTGGTGACAATCACGTCGGCCTTGGGGATGGCGCTCATCATGCGGCGCCGAGCGGCCTCGCGCTGCAAGGCGCGGATGCGTCCCTTGATTTGTGGATCGCCTTCCGACTCTTTGGCCTCATCCTTGATTTCCTGCTTGGTCATGCGCAGGCTCTTGGCGTACTGCCACAACTGGTAGGGCACGTCGACAGCGGCGACCAGCAGCATGCCGCCCAGTGCATACAGCAGCACCTTGATGCCCAGCGTCCAGACGATGCCGATCCCGGTGTTGAGCTCCACACTCAGCAAACCCACCAGCGTTTCTTTTTGTCGCCACAACACCCACAGCGCCGCGCCACCGATCAGTACTGACTTTAATACCGCCTTGAGCAGCTCTACCGCGCTTTGTGCCGAGAACAAGCGTTTGAGCCCATTGAGCGGGCTGACCCGGCTGAAGTCTGGTGCAATGCTTTGCCAGGTAAACAGCCAGCCATGCAGCAGCAAGGGTGCCAGGACTGCTGCAACCGCCACCAGCGCTAGCCAGGGCAGGCTGGCGATCAGCATGTCCAGTGACATCCGGTAGAGCTGCTCCAGCATGGCTTGCGGTGTGCTGTTCTGCGACCATTCAAAGTCCAGCCCTTTCTGCAGCACGGTGGAGAGGGCATGCAACAAACCGGGGCCCAGCATCATCAACCCGGCGACGCCCGAGGCCAGGCTGACCAGGGTGGCCAGCTCCCGCGAGTTGGGCACTTGCCCTCGCTCGCGGGCTTCGCTGATGCGTCTGCCGGTGGCAGGTTCGGTACGTTCGAGGTCTTCTTCAGCCATGGCGTGCCAGGGTCAACAAAGGAGGGGCAAATCCAGCATGGGGCGTAGTTTTGCTACAGCATGTTGGACCAGTAGCTGACAAAATACGACACAAGTCATGAAACTGCACTTTTTTATGCGGACAAGGCTACGTAATACTACGTAGGCAAATAAAATTGCTGCATTGCAATATCAAATTTAAGTTATTTAAAACAATGTTTTTGAGCATATGAATGTTGCAAGGCCGCAATTTTGGTCATCATTGACACACCTATGGGTGCTCCGGATAATCGCCCGTCACACAGGGGTGCCCCCCATGCTTCTCTGTGTGTTTTGCCTTTGTAATCAAAATAATATATGAGGAGCAACATGTTTTGTAACCGTGGCAAACCTCACCGGCATCGCCTGATGCCGCAGTCGGACTGAGTCGCCTGGCGCACAACGCTGGCCCGAACGGATCCGCTTATTATTAGGTAAACCTGATATCGCCGCCTATACATAAGAAAACGGGATCACCATGCATGGCTTGCCATGCAGTAATCGCTAGTGAGGAAACAAATCCGTGGATGAACTCTTACATCAGATTCCCCAGCAGGTCGCCAATGGCCTGGTCAAAGGGAGTCTTTACGCACTGGTCGCCCTGGGTTACACCATGGTGTACGGCATTATTGGCTTGATCAACTTTGCCCATGGCGAAGTGGTGATGATCGGTGCCATGCTGACCATTACCCTCTTGAACCTGTTTGTCAGCATGGGCATTCACCTGCCGGGCGCCGTGCTGGTGCTGATGGCGCTGCTGATCGCCATGCCATGCTGCATGTTGCTCGCCTTTGGCATGGAACGTATCGCCTACCGCCCGCTGCGCAAGGCCCCGCGCTTGGCACCGCTGATTACCGCCATCGGCATCTCGTTGATGATGCAGTATGGCGCCGTGATGTTCTGGACCAGTACCCCCAAAACCTTCCCGCTGGTCATCGACATCCAGAGCGTGACCATTCTGGGCGCTGCGCTGGACAATGTGAAAGTCACCATCATCGTGACCGCATTCGCCATGATGCTGGGCCTGTGGTATCTGGTGGAACGTACCAAGCTGGGTAAAGCCATGCGCGCGACGTCGCTGAATCAGGAAGTGGCCGGGCTGATGGGCATCAACATCAACTATGTGATCTCCATGACTTTTGTGATTGGCGCTGCCCTGGCTGCCATCGCTGGGGTGATGCAGTCTGCCAACTATGGTCAGGCCAGCCCGTTCATGGGGGTGGAGCTGGGTCTGGCAGCGTTCTCAGCTGCCGTGCTGGGCGGTATCGGTAACATCTTTGGTGCCATGGCCGGCGGTATCCTGCTGGGGTTGATTGAAACCCTGGGCATCATGACCCTGTCGATTTTGACCAATGGTGCCATCGGCTCGCATTACGAGCGTGTGTTGTCCTTTGTCGTGCTGATCATGGTGCTGGTGTTCCGCCCGAATGGTTTGTTGGGCGAACGCGTCGCCGAGCGCGCTTGAGTTACCGGAGAGACAACAGATGAACAACAAGATTTTGCGGGTCTCCGCGCTGCTGGCTGCGCTGGCCATCCTCCCCTTCATTGTCAATATCCTGCCCTTCATGGGTACCGGCTGGGTGCGCATTCTGGGCAACACCATGCTGTACGTGATGCTGGCGCTGGGCCTGAACATCGTGATCGGCTACGCCGGTCTGCTGGATCTGGGCTATATCGGCTTCTATGCCGTGGGTGCTTACATCTATGCGTGGGTGTCTTCACCACAGCTGCAAAACATCGGGTTGATGTCCTCAGTGCCGCAATGGTCGATCTGGGTCATCATCCCGTTGGCCGCGGTGCTGGCCGGGGTGGCTGGAGCCTTGCTGGGTGCGCCAACGCTGAAGTTGCGTGGTGACTATCTGGCCATTGTGACCCTGGGGTTTGGTGAAATCATCCGTATTGTGATGAACAACAACCCTGGTGGCGTGACCAGTGGCCCGCAAGGGATTCTGGGCATTGAGCCTATCCACCTGTTTGGCTGGTCCTTGAGTACCAACTGGACCCTGTTCGAGTTTGCCAAGTCGGATGGCTCTACTTTGACAGTCGGCGGTAACAACGTCATCAACCATTACCTGTTTTTCCTGGCGGTGACCGCGTTTGTGGTGCTGTTGATCAGCCGTCTGGAAAACTCCCGTGCTGGCCGCGCCTGGATGGCTTTGCGTGAAGATGAAATTGCCGCTGAGGCGATGGGTCTGAACAAGCGCAATGTGAAGCTGCTGGCTTTCGGTATGGGTGCGTCCTTTGCCGGTATCGCCGGTGCGCTGTTTGCCAGCTACCAAGGCTTTATCAGCCCGGAATCCTTTGTGCTGAACGAGTCGATCATGGTCCTGGCCATGGTGGTGCTGGGTGGCATGGGTTCCATCCGTGGCGTGATTCTGGGTGCCGTGATGCTGCAGGTACTGCCGGAATTGCTGCGCTACTTCCTCGGCTGGGTGCAACCGAAAATCATCGAAAACGTTTCCTTCATCCCGGAAGAGGTGGTTCGCAGCTTCCTGGACCCGAACACCCTGCGCATGTTCCTGTTTGGTCTGGCGCTGGTGCTGGTGATGCGTTTCCGTCAGGAAGGTCTGTGGCCGTCGGTTCGCCGTCGCCAGGAATTGCATGACAATGATGACTCCCCGTTCCCGAGTGCGCATCATCTGAACCAGACCGCGCATGCCAAGATCTCGGAAGATGAACCGAATAACCGAGCCAATACCGGGGAAGGACGCTAATCATGTCAGACGTATTGCTGGAAATCAGTGGCATCAACAAGCGCTTCGGCGGCTTGCAAGCCCTCTCTGACGTGGCCTTGACCATCAAGAAGGGTGAAATTCGTGGTTTGATCGGTCCGAACGGGGCAGGCAAGACCACCCTGTTCAACGTGATGACCGGTTTGTATCAGGCCGACTCCGGGGTGATGACCTTCAATGGCAAGCCGCTGGAAGCCACCAAGCCGCACAAGGTGGTACAGGCAGGTATCGCGCGGACCTTCCAGAACATCCGTCTGTTCCACAACATGACGGCGCTGGAAAACGTGATGGTAGGTCGCCATGTGCGGACCAGTGCGACGGTGATTGGCGCCATGCTGCGCCTGCCTTCCACCTTGCGCGAAGAAAAAGAGATCCGCGAGCAAGCCGAATACTGGCTGGAGTATGTGGGTATTCGCCGCTTTGCCAATGAATCGGCCAAGAACCTGTCTTATGGCGATCAGCGCCGACTGGAAATTGCCCGTGCCCTCGCGACCGATCCCATGCTGGTGGCGCTGGATGAGCCAGCTGCCGGCATGAACGCGTCAGAAACCGAAGGTCTGCGCGCCTTGATGGCCAAGATGCAGAAGGACAACAAGGCCGTGCTGCTGATCGAGCACGATGTGAAGCTGGTGATGGGGCTGTGTGATCGGGTGGCGGTGCTGGAGTTTGGCAAGAAGATTGCCGATGGCGTACCGGCCGAAGTACAAAGCAACCCGCGTGTGATTGAAGCCTATCTGGGCTCCGAAGCAGGAGACGCAGCCGCATGAGCAACATTCTCGAAGTCAAAGACCTGAAGGTGGCTTACGGTGCCATTCAGGCCATCAAGGGCATGTCCTTCCACATCAAGCAAGGCGAAATGGTGGCCTTGATCGGGGCCAATGGTGCTGGCAAGACCACCACGCTGAAGACGCTGGCAGGCATGCTGCGTCCGGCCGCCGGTGAGATCCTGTATCAGGGCCGCCCGCTGTCCAGCATCAAGAACTATGATCTGGTGCGGCATGGTCTGGCGCTGGTACCGGAAGGCCGTGGCATTTTCAGTCGCCTGACCGTGACTGAAAACCTGGAAATGGGTGCCTACTCTCGTACGGACGACAAGGCTGCCATCCAGGCGGACATGGACCGCATGTTCAACATCTTCCCGCGTCTGAAAGAGCGGGCCAAACAGTTGGCCGGCACCCTTTCCGGTGGTGAGCAGCAGATGCTGGCGATTTCACGTGCCTTGATGAGCCGCCCCAAGCTGCTGCTGCTGGATGAGCCGTCGATGGGCTTGGCCCCGATCATCGTGCAGAAGATTTTTGAAACCATCCGTGAGGTGGCCAAGGAGGGCGTGACCCTGCTGCTGGTAGAGCAGAATGCCAAACTGGCACTGCAAACCTGCCAGCGCGCCTACGTGATGGATGGTGGCAAGATCACGCTGGAAGGGGAAGCGCAGAAGCTGCTGCACGACGAAGCCGTGCAGAAGGCCTACCTCGGCGAGTAAGCGCAGCAGTATCAAACAAAAAGGGATGCCTCGGCATCCCTTTTTGTTTGGCGGGGGAAGGATTACTCGCCGCGCGTACGCTTCAGCCGCCGCGCACGCACCCCTTCTGCCAGCAGGGTCATCAGTTCACGGCTATTGTCCCAGTCGATGCAGGCATCGGTAATGCTTTGGCCATAGGTCAGCGGCTGGCCGGGGATCAGGTCCTGGCGGCCGGCACACAGATGGCTTTCCACCATCACGCCGAAGATACGTTCGTCACCCGAGGCCAGCTGGTTGCTGACATCCGCGCCGACGTCCATCTGACGCTGGTACTGCTTGCTGCTGTTGGCATGCGAGAAGTCGATCATCACTTTCTGCGCCAGACCGGCGGCCGAGAGCTGCTGGCAGGAGGCATCCACGCTGGCAGCATCGTAGTTCGGTGTTTTGCCGCCACGCAGGATGACGTGGCAATCCTCGTTGCCCATGGTCGAAACGATGGCGGAGTGCCCCGCCTTGGTCACCGACAGAAAGTGGTGTGGCGCATTGGCAGCCTTGATGGCATCCACTGCAATGCGAATATTGCCGTCGGTACCATTCTTGAAGCCTACCGGGCAGGATAGCCCGCTGGCCAGCTCGCGGTGTACCTGGCTCTCGGTGGTGCGAGCGCCGATGGCGCCCCAGCTGATCAGGTCAGACAGGTATTGCGGGGTGATCATGTCCAGGTATTCTGTCGCCGCTGGCACACCGGCATCGTTGATGTCGTGCAGCAGCTTGCGCGCCAGACGAATGCCTTCATTGATGCGGTAGCTACCGTCCAGCATCGGATCGTTGATCAGGCCCTTCCAGCCGACGGTAGTGCGCGGCTTTTCGAAGTAGACCCGCATCACCACCAGCAGGTCCTGCTCATGGCGCACCTTCTCTTCCTGCAGGCGGCGGGCGTACTCCATGGCGGCGTCGTAGTCATGGATGGAGCAGGGGCCGATGATGACCAGCAGCCGGTCGTCCGCACCGTGCAAGATACGGTGGATGGCCTGTCGGGTTTCCAGGGTCAGCTGCGCGGCGCCTTCGGTGATGGGGTACTCACGCAGCACATGGGAGGGCGGGGCCAGCTCCTTGATTTCCTTGATGCGGGTGTCGTCAGTTTTGGCGATATGGCGTGTCTGGTTCATGGCAGGATGTCCAATCAGATGTTGAATGCGTTGTGTGGCCGCGTGCGGGTCCAGCGGCAGCCCGATCTGGGGCTGGTCCAGCCAGAACGGGGGCAATCCGCAGGCGATTTCGATCTTGCGTGACAGTTCCTCGCCCAGATTGCGCCCGCCGCTGCCGTCCGTCGACAGCAGGCGCGACACATAAGAAGATTGAGCGATGCCCACCGTGCGGGCGAAATCCACCTGGCGACCACCAAAGCGGTGCGCTATCAGGAGCCGCAGATTCTGGCGGCGAATATCAGGGATGGCTTGCATACCTGTATTACACCACAGACATTACCTTATTGGTAATTTTTTTTGAAAGATGGTTGATGTGGTGAAAACCATCATTATTACCTATATGGTAACAATGATGGCTTTGCCGGGCTAAATGGTCTTGGAGTAGCGCTGCAGCACCTGACCCTGACCCAGATAGTGGTCAAACAGCATGGCAATATTCCGTACCAGCAGGCGGCCACGCGGCAGAATGCGCAGGCTATCCTCATCCATGTGCAGCAAGCCTTCCTGCTGGTAGTGCGCGAGCTTGGGCAGAATATCGGAAAAGTATTGCTGGAACTCGATCTGCCACTGTGCCCGGATCTGGCTAAAGTCGAGCGCAAATTCGCACATCAACTGCTGGATCAGGTCGCGGCGGATCACGTCATCCTGCTGCAGGGCAAAGCCACGAAACTGGGGCAGGCGGCCTTCATCCAGCGCGGCGTAGTATTCCTCGGTGGTGCGCACATTCTGGCTATAGCTGTGGCCGATCTTGCCGATGC
Source organism: Leeia aquatica (assembly GCF_012641365.1). Taxonomy (NCBI): domain Bacteria; kingdom Pseudomonadati; phylum Pseudomonadota; class Betaproteobacteria; order Neisseriales; family Leeiaceae; genus Leeia; species Leeia aquatica. The sequence goes on along the minus strand of NZ_JABAIM010000005.1, from coordinate 75,687 downwards.
CGGATACCCCCAGCGCCAACAGATCAATATCGTCATGGGTGGAGTAACCCTGGAAGTTGCGGTGCAGGGTGCCTGCGCGCTGGGCAATGGCCAGTTCATCATCCGGCAGCGCAAAGTGGTCCATGCCGATATAGCAGTAACCTGCTGCCTGCAGCTTGTCGATACACAAGCTGAGCAGGTCCAGCTTTTCACTGGCGCTGGGCAGGTCCGCCTCATTGATGCGGCGCTGCGGCTTGAACAGGTGAGGCAGGTGGGCGTAGTTATAGATGGAGAGCCGGTCGGGCCGGGCGGCGATGACTTTGTCCAGCGTGGCGGTAAAGCCGGCTACGGTTTGCTTCGGCAGCCCATAAATCAGGTCGATGGAGATGGAGTGAAAACCACACTCACGCGCCGCTTTCAGGACAGACAAAGTCTCCGCTTCACTCTGGATGCGGTTGACCGCCTGTTGTACCTCCGGGTCAAAATCCTGTACCCCAAGGCTCATCCGGTTGAAGCCCAGCTCTCGCAGCAGCTGGATGGTTTGCGGCTGCACCTTGCGCGGGTCGATCTCGATCGAAAACTCACCCTCATCATCCGGTGCGAACGGAAAGGCGGCGCGTAGGCGCTCCACCAGCCAGCGCAACTGCTCATCGCTCAGGAAGGTGGGGGTGCCGCCGCCGAAGTGCAGCTGCTCGACCCGTGCGCCGGCAAACAGGGGGCGCTGCAAGGCCAGTTCCTTCTCCAGATACTGCAGATAGACTTCGGCCTTGCCGGTATCTTTGGTAATGATCTTGTTGCAACCACAGTAGTAGCAAATGGTGTTGCAGAACGGAATATGCACGTACAGTGACAGTGGCCGATTGACGCCCGGTACAAAACAGGACGATGCCACCTGGCGGTAGTCCTGCTCGGTAAAACCGGCGTGGAAACGGTCTGCCGTCGGGTAAGAGGTATAGCGTGGACCGTTGCCGGCCAGCCGCTCAATCAGCGCGCGGTCAAACTGGAGGTTCTGTACATCAAGGTGGGCAGACATGGTCGTTAGCGTCCGGGGCAAACAGGATACCCGGAGACTAGCAGTGAACTGCAGCGTGGGCTTTGATGCCCATCAAAGGCCTATGGGGTGGCCCGGTATCAAGTGTCAGTGGTTTGACGGGGCGTCCGTCTGGCGGTCGCTATGACCCAAGGAACGCTCCGGTGCCACCCGGTCACGGATGCGCTGCTTGATCTCTTTAGCCTCGGGAAAACGGTCTTCCTGCTTGCGGTCCCAGATCACCTCGCCGTCCAGCGTTAGCCGGAAAATGCCGCCGCTGGAAGGCACCAGCGCGACTTCAGTCAGCTCGTCCGTATCAAAGGTGGTCAGGACTTCCTGCGCCAGCCAGGCGGCACGCAGCAGCCAGCGGCACAAGGTGCAATATTCAATGCGCAGGATGTGGGAATCAGTAGCCACGGAGTTTTCCGATCTGTCTGCGGTCGCGTTTGCTGGGGCGGCCGCTGTCTTCATGCTGGGCCTCATAACGCGGTGCCAGGCTTTGCTGCAACTGGACCGCTTCACGTGCCTGCACGCTCTCAGGGGTTTCCTGATAGAGCGATTGTGCCAGTGTCGCACTGCCGCGCTGTTCGGCCAGGGCCTGTACCACCACTTCAAACAGGCCATGCGCCACCTGAATATGCAGGGTGTCGCCCACTTTGACGCTACGAGCGGGTTTGCTGCGCTGGCCATTCAGGCGCACGTGTCCGGCATCAACAGCCTGGCTGGCGAGGCTACGGGTCTTGAAGAAACGGGCCGCCCACACCCATTTGTCGAGGCGAACTTCGGTGAGCAAGTCAGGCATGATATGGTTTAATGCTGAATTCATACGGCAGGCGAGAGATGAAGGAGATTGTAATGCGAATCCGGGCAATGCGGGGTGTTGCGCTGGCCTTGTTGCTGTCGCTGGGCTTGGCAGGGTGTGGCTTTGGTGAGCTGCGCTCGCAACATGCCGCAACGGAGCGTGCCTGGCGCGATGTGGTGGAGCAGGATCAGCGCTGGCTGGCGGTGTTGCCCAAGTTGCTGCAATTCTGTCAGGGCAAGGGCAGCATGGCACCCGCACTGGTACAGCTGCAGGCGTATCTGGGGCGGGTACCCAATGCAGACAAAGCAAAAGGTTTGCTCGACGATGCCGTTGCCTTCCAGCAGTACCAGGCCCTGAAGCAGGCCCTGCACGGTACGGTGCTTCAGCTGGGTCAGCAAGTGCAGCAGCAATCCCCTGATTTGTTGATTGACCCGCATTATCGTGACTGGATGTGGCAGGCCCGGCAGATGCAGCAAGAGCAGCAAATGGCCTGGCAGCATTACCGCAGCGAAGCCGATCAATTCAACCAGACGGCGGATCATTTCCCGAAGAGCTGGAGCGCGACCTTGCTTGGTTTGTCCAAGCGCCCCTGAACGGTGTGTCACGCAGGCGTCACATCGGGCCACTAAGCTGCAGCTTTTTCTGCTGGAGTTCCTCGCATGAAGCTGCATCGTGCCTTGCTGGCGCTGTCCTTGGGGTATGCCTCGACCCTGTCTGCCGCACCGCTGACCGCTGAAGAGGTGACCGTACGCCGCCTGCAGGTGCAGGTACCGTCCACCTTTGCCGTGAAGTCTGATGCCATGTCGGCCGAGGTCAAGGCGGCCTTTCCTGGGGGCTTCCCGCAAAGTCTGGGTTCCGGCCTGGCATTGAAAGTGGCCAAGGCAGGCAAGCTGCAATTCTGGGTGCTGAATGACCGTGGCCCGAATGGTGACTCTCCGCTGTGGCAAGACGGTACGCAGCGTATGTCGAGCAAGGTGTTCCCGGTGCCGGACTTCGCTCCTGCTTTCGGTGTGGTGGAAGTCAGCGAGGAAGGCGCACGCCTGCTGGAGATGCAGCCCCTGCGCGATGCGCAAGGCAAGGCCCTGAGTGGCCGCCCCTTGCCACCGGGCAGCGTAGGCAGTTCACTGGAAATGCCCTTGACCGATCGCCTGCAGGCCCTCAGTTATGATGCGCAAGGTGTGGATCCGGAGGGCATCGTGGATGCCGGTGACGGCACCCTGTGGCTGTGCGATGAGTATGGCCCCTTCCTGCTGCAGGTCGAAGCCAAGACCGGGCGCGTGCTGCAACGGCTGGCGCCGGGCAGTGGCTTGCCGGACATTCTGCGCTATCGTCGTCCCAATCGCGGTTTTGAAGGTGTCGCGTTTGACCATGGCAAGGTCTATGGTTTGGTGCAAAGTACGCTGGACATCGAGGGCAAGACGGAGGACGCGACCTTTGTCCGCCTCGTGGAATACGATGCCCGCAGCAAGCAAACCCGTAACTTTGCCGTCCCGATTGAGCCGGTGTACAAAAAAAACCGTGATGCCAAAATGGGTGACCTGCTGGCACTGGGGCAGGGTCGTTTCCTGATGGTGGAGCAGGGCAAGGGTGCGGACGGGGTGATGCGCAACAGCGTGTTCCTGCTCGACCTGAATGGTGCCAGCGACCTGCAACAACGCACGGTGGAGGGCAAACCGCTGGAGAGCATCAATAGCCGCCAGGGCCTGCTGAGCCAGGGTATCCAGCTGGTGCGCAAGGAAAAGCTGCTGGAAATGCGCGATCTGGGCTGGATGGAAGAAAAGCTGGAGGGGATCACCCTGCTGCCGGATCGTCAGACGCTGGCAGTGGCCAACGACAACGACTTTGGCTTGAAGGCCAGCCTCGGCAAGCAGAAAGACTGGGAAAAGGTGGTAGCCGACAGCAGCGGCCAGGTGAAAGACCTGAGCGGCAAGGTGCTGGAAGAGCGCTACAAGATCGAAGCCCAGGCCGCTTCTGACAGTCGCAGCCGCCTGTGGCTGGTGAAGCTGCCGAAGAAAGTGGATCAGTACTTCGGCTTCTAAACAAGGTGACCGGGGCAGCATCCTGCCCCGGTCGCTGGCCTAATACCGCACAAGGGGCCGAGCGCTTATTCCTTCAGCACCATGTCGATGCACATCACCGCCGCCATGATCAGCAGGCGTACCGGATCTTCCTTGCTAACCCCATCACTGATGCGCAGCATGTAGTTGTCCGCACTGGTGAACAATTCCTTGCCTGCCCCCGCCCACTTTTTACTGACGTGGGCCAGTTCACGTTCACCCTGCATGAAGCGGAAATCCCAGCCGGTCCATTTGCCTTTCAGGGTGCAGATTGGCTCACCCATCGGGTTGAGGATGGTGAACTTTCCGCCGATGGTAAGCAGTCGCTGCCGAAATAGCCCCACCTCACGGCCTTGCTCATCCAGTACGGCCACTTTGGAGCGCAACAGGCTGATACCGCGTTTGACGGTCAGGATGGGCTGGCCTTCCGGCGTGCGCAGCACCACCTCAAACGGCGTCATGCGCTTGTAATCGGTAAAGCGGAACAGTTTGGTCATGAACCCCAGATGGGGTTCCCGGCACTCGATCAGTTTCTGCCCGTTTTCCGGGCAGTAAACGTCAAAATTGTTGGCCGCCTTGAACATGCCAACGTGTTCTTTGACCAGAAACAGATTGCGCTGCAGTACAGCATGCATGGGGATGATCCTCTCGGTATGCGGGGCAGCCCACGCGGGCTGCCCCATTGTTTATACCTGAGCCGGATGACAGCCGCAAATCATGGGCTATGGGTGGTGCAAGGTGTGCGGCGGCTCGGCAGGGGTATCACTGCGCAACACCCAGCGCACCGCCAGCCCGACCAGATGAGCGATGCTGTAGATCACCAGCACCTCCCGCCCCAGCTGGCTGAGCAGGGGGCTGACGCGGAACAGGGTGATGCTGTGCTGCAGGGTGAATTCCAGCCAGCTGAGCAGCAGCAGGGTGCTGATGGTGACTGCATAGACCCGGAAGGGCCCTCGCCACACCAGCATTGGGCAGATCAGGATCAGCATCAGCGGTACACCGAGAATGTAGAGGGCGTAGGTCATGGCGGTCTCCGGTTAGCGGACTTCGTCCGGGTTGGATGGGTCAAGCATGCTGGTTCGGGTTCTGGCCTGGGTTGCCGTGGGTGCGACTGCAGGCTGCGGGGTAGGCGCACCGACCTGATACCAGTCGAGACGGCGGGTTAGCAGCATGATGGTGGTGAGCACAGCGAACAGCAGCAAGGTACCCAGCAGCAGGGCGGACTCCTCCGATTGCAGCAGGCCGTACAGCGCGCCGTACAGGATGGAGAGCATCAGGAAGAAGCCCAGCGCCCGGGCCCGGCTGCCCAGCATGTAGCGGCTGTAGTAGGTGATCAGCCCGACGCAGGCCACACTGGCGGTACTGTAGGCCTGCGGGAAGCCGATATGCTCGGCCAGCGCCAGCAGCAGCAGGAAGAACATCGCCAGCGCGGTGCCGACCAGTGCGTACTGGATCGGGTGGATGCGCACCTGGTACAGGGTTTCCATCAAAAAGCAGGCGACGAAGGTCAGCAGTACAAACAACACGCCGTACTTCACCGCACGCACCGCTTGCTGGTAGACATCGCCCGGTTCCACCAGGGTGACGCCAAAGTTCATGTCGGTCGGCAGCTCAGCGCGCTCTTTGCCCGAGACGGCTTCCAGTACGCGCTGGTTCAGGTTGGTGGCGAACCAGGAGGTTTGCCAGTCTGCGGTAAAGCCGCTGCGGGTGACATTGCGGGTGGTCGGCGACAGATTGCCGTCAAACGAGGGGTGCGGCCAGTCACTCTCCAGGCTGACACGGGTATCCCGGCCAAGTGGGGTGAACTGCAAGGATTCGCTGCCACCCAGCTGCAGGTTGACGGCAAACTGGTAATCTGCGGCGGCTTTCAGGTTCAGGTCCGGCAGGGGGACATGAATGCCATTGCTCAGCATCGGCAACGGCGAGCCCGGCATGAAGGCGCGGCCCTGACCTTGCCACAGCAGCTCCGGCTGATTATGGATGCCGCGCGAATCGCTGACCCCCACCACCAGATACGGCACCCCCAGCTTCAAGGTATTCGATTCTGCTGGCAGATCGGCGGGCTCCAGCCGGAACTGGCCGGACAAATCGCCATCCATCGCAAAGCGCCGTACCCGGTACAGGCTCCGGTACAGCACATCGCTCTTCAGCTTGCCCTTGACGGCCAGCTGCTGCGGCAGGATGACATGCTGACGCGTGGTCACCGTACCATCGGACGGGTTGAGTACATCATAGGGCACCACCAGTATCGGCCCGGTGACGGTCTGCGGCAGGTTGCCGCTTTGCATCAGGCTGCTGCGTACTTCATGGCGGTGCTCGGCGCGTTCCATCACCAGCCGCTCTACGGCAGTCAGCGGTAACAGCAGGAGCAGGAACAGGCTCCCGATCAACATCAGTTTGATGAACAGGGTTCGTGACATGACAGACAGGCTCCGTGGGGAAGATGGCGCCAGTCTGCGGTGCGTCTGTGTGAGCATGATGCGCTGAATATGTGCGCTGTGTGTGCAGGGTAGGGCACACAGGCTGGTACACTGTACGGCAAGCCGCAACAGGAGCAGGGTGTGACCGCAGTAACCGTAAATTGGCTGGATCGCCAGGGCCAGCCGCAGCAGGCGCGCTGGCAATCCGAGAATGGCACCCCGGCACCGGGCCAGCTGCAATGTGTCGACGACCAGCTCTCGGCCAGCGAGGCCTTCCGGCTGGTGTCCAGCGGGGTCGGTTTGCTGTGGCAAGGGGATTACCACAATGCCCGCCAGCTCTTGCAAGCGCTGTCCCGCCGGGTAGACAAGCCACCGCGCAATCCGCCGCCTCCGGCCAAAACGCCGGGCGAGGCTTTCCAGCGGCAGCGGCAACAGTTGGCACGTCGTGCCGGGTTGCTCTCCTTGCTGCTGATCCAGATTGAAGCTGACCACCGCATTGCCTTGCGGCGCGCGCAGGATGTGCAGCAAGCCTGCCTGGAGGCGTATGGCGAGCAGTCCGGCCCCTATGTGCTGTCGCTGCGGGAACTGCTTGGGGTGATTGGCGCCCACGAATGGCGCAAGAAAGGGGTGTCGGTGCCTGCGCTGGGCGGCGATGCCATTCACCCGCACTACGGCGTATTCTCGCCGGTACGCGGTGAGTATGTCGATCTGGTGGCGCAAACGCCATTGCCCGCCGGGGTGGAGCAGGCGTTCGACATTGGCACCGGCAGTGGCGTACTGGCAGCGGTACTGGCGCGGCGTGGCATCCGTCAGGTCATCGCTACCGATCAGGACCCACGTGCGCTGGCCTGTGCTACTGATAATCTGCAGCGGCTGGGGCTGGCGGCACAAGTCACTGTCATGCAGGCTGACCTGTTCCCGCCCGGGCACGCCCCGCTGGTGGTCTGCAACCCGCCCTGGCTACCGGCACAGCCCAGCTCGGCGGTTGAATACGCGGTGTACGACCCGGATAGCCGCATGCTGCGCGGCTTTCTGAACGGGCTGGCAGCGCACCTTACCCCGCAGGGCGAAGGCTGGCTGATCATGTCAGACCTCGCCGAGCACCTCGGCCTGCGGCAAGCGGGGCAGCTACAAGGCTGGATTGCGGATGCCGGCCTCAAGGTACTGGGCCGACTGGACACCCGCCCCCGCCACGGCAAGGCGCGGGACACGAGCGACCCGCTGCACCAGGCCCGTACTGCCGAAGTCACCACTCTGTGGCAGCTAGGGCGAGGGTAAGCGAGTTCAGCTGCCTTGACGTAAGGGCAGGCTCACCACTACTTCCACCCCGCCCTGCGGGTGGTTGTGCAGGTCAACCTGGCCGTGATGCAGGTCGATCACTTCGCGCACAAAGGGCAGGCCGAGGCCGGTGCTTTTCTTGCCGCTGTCCGGGCGCGGCAGGGAGTAGAAGCGCTCGAAGAGGCGCGGTAGTGCGTAATCCGGGATGCCACTGCCGTGGTCGCGCAGGGTGAGCTGTAGTTGCGAGCCCTGTGCTTGCCAGCCCAGTTCAATGCGGCCACCCTGCGGGCTGAAGTCGATGGCATTGTCCAGCAGGTTGCCTAGCGCCTGCCCGAGCAGGAAGCGGTCCCCTTCGAGTTTGAGAGCGGGGGTATCGGGCAGCACCAGCAGGAGCTGCCGCTGCTGCAGGCGGGGGCTGCGTGATTCGGCCAGCTCCGCCAGCAAGGCGGGCAGGTCGATGGCCTCCACCCGCTGCAAATGCTGCAGGGATTCCACACTGGCCTGCCCCAGCATCTTGTCGATCAGGTCCTGCAGCCGTAGCGTTTGCTCTGAGACATGCTGGGCGAAGCGCTGGCGTTCAGCCGGTGGCAGATCTTCATGCAGCAGCTCCGCCGCGCCACGGATGGCGGCCAGCGGGCTCTTCATCTCATGGGTGAGGGTGTGGACGTAATGCTCCACATACTGCTTGCCTTCCAGCTTCTCGCGCATGGTGGCGAGTGCCTGGCTCAATGAGGCCAGCTCGCTGCTGCCGAGCGCGGGTGGCGTAGCCCGCTCGCCGCGGCTGACCAGGGTGGCGTATTGCACCAGCTGGTTGAGTGAGCCGGTGATCCATAGCGAGAACAGGATGCCAATGGCGAGTGACAGCAGCAGCAACCACAGCCCGCCACGCACCACCGACTGCTGGCTCTTGTCGACGAAAGGTTGCACGGTGGAGATCGGTTTGGCGACGGTCAGCACCCCCAGCAGGCCTTGCGCATCGCGAATCGGGGCGGCCACGTGCATCACGCTGCTGCTCTCATCGTCTGGATTGCTGCGGGTGCTGCGCGCACCGTATTTGCCGCGCAGGGTGAGGTAGACATCGTTCCAGCGCGAGAAATCCTTGCCGACATCCTTGTTGTCAGAATCAAACATCACGATGCCACGGGTATCGGTGATGTAGACCCGATAATCAATCTGCTGCTTGCGCACCCCCCAGATCACCGCCTGCGGCTTCCACTGCCGCATCTCATGCAGCGCGGCGGCAAAGTTGCCGTCATGCAATGTTTGCTTGCGCAGCTCCGGCGCCGCCATATGCGCCAGCAGATGCGCGGTATCGTTCAGCCCGTCTTCCATCGACTGGCTGATGCCCGGCTTTACCTCATCGCGGAAAGTGTTCATCACAAACCACGCGCCCACCGCCACGATCAGCACATAGCTCAGCAAAATACGCAGGCTGACCCGCATCTCAGCCCGCCAGACTCAGGCTGTAACCCAGACCACGATGGGTCTGGATCGGGTCACGCTCGGCATCCACCTCGCGCAGCTTGGCACGCAAGGTCTTGATATGGCCATCCACCGTCCGCTCCAGCGTCTCGGTACGGTCCTGCCACACCTGATCCATCAGCTGCGCGCGGCTGAACACCTGCTCCGGCCGCGCCAGCAGCGTGGCCAGCAATTGATACTCGAAGCGGGTAAGCAGCAACCACTGGCCGCAATAGCGGATACGTGCCGCCGCTGCATCATGCTCAAACAGCGCAGGCGGCGCACTGCGCACCCGCGTGCGCTTAAGGATGGTCTTCACCCGCGCGCAGACCTCACGCGGGCTGAAAGGCTTGGTCACATAGTCGTCCGCCCCAATCTCCAGCCCCACCACCCGGTCGATCTCGCTATTGCGCGCGCTGAGGAAGAGGATGGGCACATCGGAATGCTGGCGAATCTGCTTGCACAGCTCAAAGCCATTGCCATCCGGCAGGCCAATATCGAGGATCAGCAGATCAAACGCCTGTTGCTGCTGCGCCACCAGTGCATCCCGCACCAGGCTGGTGTGCTGCACGGCAAAGCCATCAGTCTGCAAGGCATAGATCAAGGAGTCCGCAATCGCGGCCTCGTCTTCCAGTAACAGGAGGGAAGGTTTCATGGCGGTGACTGTACGGGAAAGCGGCGGGAGTGCCAAGGTAGTTTAAAGTTCTGGTAGAGAATATTTTATCAAGGTCAGGCATAATTATCATATGTCGGATTTTTACTAATAGTCAGAAAGATTGGAAGATGATATTTCGATTTGCATTTTTCATAATATCATGTCTGCAGCTTGTGGGTTGCGTGACTAATAATAGGATAACTAGTCCAAATCAAGGGGCTGTTGTCGTTAAGCTGTCTTTGTCAAGTCCAAGAGTTAATAATGGTGTAAATACTTCACCAGAGATATGGGTTAGACGAATTTCTGGAGAGGGTGGCAAGGGTAGTGCCATCCTCATACCAGCCATAAACATGGCAAACAAGCCTACCCCTATTCATGCAGCAGCGCTTATGGAGGGGGTCTATGAAGTTGAAACTATTGGAGCAAGGCTTGGCTGTATCAACATGCTGGTTTGTAAAGGCTATGATGTACTGATTGATGATAAGAGTTTTCGTTTTTCCATTGAGCCGGGTAAATTAACGGATCTTGGAATGATCGTGGTGGGTTTGCCTGATGAGGCAGATAGGGTGCTGGCTACGCATCAGGTTGCGAAAGGTATCAAATCTGAGAGTTATTTAAGAGAGTTGGTTCCGGGTTTGACTAGCGCTATTAATGGTAAGGCTTTGTCATGGTCCGATCCTGCCTTGGAAGGGCGCGGGGTAGCACTTGCCAAGATTAAGCGTGATGATTTTTTACTTGGCAACTTAAAACACCTTAATGATTCGAATTATTTGGCTGTTGGGCCCGATGTTGTCTACAAGGTCAATATTAACAATGGGCGTGTTAATGTAATTGATGTGGGGGCGGGAGCCCCGCTAGACACAATACTGCCAGTATCAGACCGTGTCTGGCTGGCAGGTGGCTTTGGGGAGCTTGTGCAGACAGATGACGCTGGAGCTTCGTGGCATTCTGTTTTGGAAAATCTGCCTTTGGGTTTTGTGGTGGACTTGAAAAAATGGAAGGAAAATTTGATTGTTACGTTACTTCGTAATGGTAATGTTGAGATATATGGCAAACCTATTTCAAGCGGTAAATGGGAGCTTTGGGCGAGTTACCTAGGGAAGCCTGATAACTTGGATGGGACCGGTTTGGCGTGGATTGATCCGATATCGTTTATCATTGAAGATAAATTAGTAACCACTGTTCCCGGGGCGGAAATGGCAATTCTTGATATACTCAGCCGAAAGAGTCGAGTATATCCTTTGCCGGGAAAGGCATTGCAATTTTCAGTGTCTGGTGATGGACGCTTGAGGTGTCAGTGCATGCCATGGGTTATTATTAATCAATATGAAAGTATGGATATTGGAGGGACGTGGCAGGGGTCATCATATTCTCACTTAATGAATATTCCTTTCTTCAAGGACAAGATGCATGGTGTCGGCTATGAAAAGGGAATAATGTTTCGTGGAAAGTTGAAATACACTGAAGATGGTGGTTTGACATGGAAGGAGAGTCAACAGCCAGAGTTTACTGCTAATGAAATTTTCTATAATAGTGCGAATAATAGTTTTTATGCTACAACGCCCTATCATGGGTACTTGATTAAATCAAGCGATGATGGTAAGACGTGGAGTACGGTAGCTATTCATGCTCAGTAATAATTAAAAAAAGGGCGCCTTGCGGCGCCCGAGTGGCTGAATGGGGGGAGGGTATTCGGGGTCAGCCGGGGTAGGCTTGCACGGTCTGTTCAATGGCTCCGAAGAGGGACTGGCCTTGGCCGTCCAGCATTTCAATGCGTACCGTGTCGCCATATTGCAGGTAGGGGGTGCTGGGTTTGCCATCGGCCAGCGTTTCCAGCATGCGCTTCTCCGCGATGCAGGTATAGCCCTTGCTACGGTCTACATTGGAGATGGTGCCGGAGCCGACGATGGAGCCCGCTTCCAGCTCACGGGTCTTGGCCACGTGAGCGATCAGCTGCGGGAAGTCGAACACCATGTCCACGCCGCATTCCGGTGCGCCCACCAGCGTGCCGTTGATACTGGCGCGCAGTGGCAGGTGTACCTTTTTGCCATCCCAGGCGGTGCCCAGCTCGTCCGGCGTGATGGCGACCGGGGAGAAGGCGGTGGCCGGTTTGCTCTGGAAGAAGCCGAAGCCCTTGGCCAGCTCGGCCGGGATCAGGTTGCGCAGGGTCACGTCGTTGACCAGCATCAGCAGGCGGATGTGGGGCGCGGCAGCTTCTGCACTGGCACCCATCGGCACATCACCTGTGATCACCGCCACTTCGCCTTCCAGGTCCACGCCCCAGCTGGTATCGCGCACCCAGATGGGTTCGCGCGGGCCGAGGAAGCTGTCGGAGCCGCCCTGGTACATCAACGGGTCAGTCCAGAATTCCGGCGGCATCTCGGCACCACGTGCCTTGCGTACCAGCTCGACGTGGTTGACGTAAGCTGATCCATCGGCCCACTGATAGGCGCGGGGCAGCGGCGAGTGGCAGGCGGCGGGGTCGAAGGCGATGCTGCTGGCGACTTCGCCGCGATTGAGCGCCAGATAGATTTCCTGCAGGCGGGGTGCCACGCTGTCCCACTGGTCCAGCGCGGATTGCAGGGTGGTGGCGATCTGCGGTACGGCTACCGCACGGCTGAGGTCACGGCTGACCAGAACCAGGGTGCCGTCACGGCCGCCTTGTTTGAGGGTGGCGAGTTTCATGGTGTGCTCAGGCCTTGGGTTTCCAGGAGTGGACGTATTCCTTGACTTCGACCCGGCGGGCGCCGTCAAGGATATCTACCGGGAAGCGGGTGTCGATCATTACCGCCACTTCGTCGGTTTCCTTCTTCGGCGCGGTTTGCGAGAGCGCAAAGGCTTTCGGGTGCGGGCCGTGGGTGAAGCCGTAGGGGTGCAGCGTCAGCATGCCGGGGTGGATGTTGTCGCGGCTGAAGAAGTTGCCCCGGTGGTAGAACAGGATTTCGTCGTAGTCGTCGTTGTTGTGATAGAACGGCACCTTCAGTGCGCCGGGATCGGATTCGATCGGGCGCGGTACAAAGGTGCAGACCACAAAGTTGCGGCCAATGAAGGTGCTGTGCGCGCTGGGCGGCAGGTGGTAGCGATGGCTCATCAGCGGGCGGATATCGCGCCAGTTGAGCCGACAGGCCATCAGGTCACCGTGCCAGCCTACGGTATCCAGCGGGTTGAACGGGTAGGTGATGACGGAGAGCTCGCCACGGCGCTTCAGTACCACGCGCCATTCACCATTGCCATCGAAGCTGGTGGTTTTCTGTGCCTCAAAGGCTTCGTCCAGCTTCGGGGTATCCAGCACCATCGGGTCGAAAATGGCTTGCGGGCCGAGGATGCCTTTTTCCGGTACCTGGTAGGCACCATTCACCGCTTCGATCAGCAGCAGCTGGGTGGGGGTGCGGGGCACCAGGCGCCACATGGCACCCCGTGGCAGCAGCAGGTAGTCACCATCGCGGTAGGGCAGGTGGCCCCAGTCGCAGAACAGCGCGCCTTCGCCTTCGTGGATGAACAGCAGCTCGTCGCCATCGGCGTTGCGCACCAGATGGTCCATCGGTGCGTCCACTTTCCAGTAGCGGATATGGGTGTCGCCATTGCCAAACAGGCCGTGGGCATCCCACGGGCTGCTGCCGGAGGGCGGCAACTCTACCGTATCAAAGGCGTGCGGTTGCAGCGGGCCTTCGAACTTGACCCAGCCGGTCGGCGGGTTGGCATGGTGGAAGTGGGCAGTGGGGCCAAAAAAGCCTTCCTTGCCCATTTCGCGCTCATAGGTACCGCTTGGCAGGTCGCAATGGGCTTGCCGGGAATAGGTACCTTCGGCGCGGGGGTAACTCAACCAGCGACGCATCATGGTCTCCAGGTCAGTCTGTCAAGCCGGGCTGGTGGGCCCGGCATCTGGTTCAAGAACTTGCTTCCAGTCTGCTACGCGACGGCGATACGGCGTTGGAAACCACTTCGGAATGCTCATTTACACCCAGTAAACTCCGCTTCCTTAGTCATTTTCGCCTTGTTTCACCCTCGCTCGCGAGACGATAAGCCGCTTCTTGCTCAAGCTGCGGCCGGGTCTTCCAGCACGCCACGGCGAATCTGGTCGAGCTCGATCGAGTCGAACAGTGCCTTGAAGTTGCCTTCGCCAAAGCCTTCGTTGCCCTTGCGCTGGATCAGCTCGAAGAAGATCGGGCCAATCACCGTTTCGGTGAAGATCTGCAGCAGGTAGCCCTGGCCTTCGCTCGGCGCACCGTCGATCAGGATCTTGTGCAGCTTCAGCTTGGCAACGTCTTCCTGATGACCGGCCACGCGGGTATCCACCGCCTCGTAGTAGGAATCCGGCGTATCGAGGAATTTGATGCCATTGGCCTTCATGGCTTCAATGGTGGCGGCAATGTCGTTGGTACCCAGCGCAATATGCTGGATGCCTTCTCCATTATAGGCACGCAGGTATTCTTCGATCTGGCTCTTGTCGTCGGAGGACTCATTGATCGGAATGCGAATCTTGCCGCAGGCGCTGGTCATGGCTTGCGACTTCAGACCAGTCAGCTTGCCTTCGATGTCGAAGTAGCGAATCTCGCGGAAGTTGAACAGCTTCTCATAGAAGCCGGACCACACCGACATGCGACCACGATGTACGTTGTGGGTCAGATGGTCGATATAGGTCAGGCCTGCGCCCACCCATTCTGCACTGCCGTCGTCTTCCAGCGGTACAAAGTCCACATCATAGATGGATTGCTTGCCGTAGCGGTCCACCAGATAGACCGGGCAGCCGCCGATCCCCTTGATGGCGGGGATATTCAGTTCCATCGGGCCATATTGCTGCACGAAAGGCTCTGCACCCAGGCTGATGGCGCGGTCGTAAGCGGCCTTGGCATCCTTGACGCGAAACGCCATGGCACAGGCCGAAGGGCCGTGCACGCGGGCAAAGCTCTGTGCAAAGCTGTCCGGCTCGGCGTTGACGATGAAGTTCACTTCGCCTTGGCGGAACAGGGTCACATCCTTGGTGCGGTGTTTGGCAACCGCCTTGAAGCCCAGCTGGCGGAACAGGGTTTTCAGCTGTTCGGGGTCCGGTGCGGTGTACTCCACGAACTCGAAACCGTCTGTACCCATCGGGTTGTCCCACAGCGCGGGCGGGGTGTTGTGCTGGGACACGAATTGAACCGACATGGTGTGCTCCTCATTGATCTGGGTCAAGGCGATGTCATGTCATCGCAGTGGAGAGTATGTTACGCCCCTGCCTTCAAAATTAGATGCCAAATATTGTTTGCATCTGATCAATGTAAGCAACAAAATAGAAGCCTTGTTCCTAATGAAGCAATGAAATGTCAAAGACTGTCAGACTCGATAAAACCGACCGTCGCATCCTCATGGTATTGCAGCAGGAGGGGCGGATTTCCAATATCGAGCTGGCACGAAGGGTGTCACTTTCCCCCTCGCCCTGTCTGCGACGGCTGCAGCGGCTGGAAGAAGAAGGGGTGATCGACCGCTATGTGGCGCTGGTCAACCCGGAAAAGCTTGGAGTGGGGCTGCTGGCCTATGTCAACGTGTCGCTCGACAAGCGCAACCCGCAAGCCACTGATGCCTTCAAGCAGGTGGTGCACCACTGGCCGGAAGTGACCGAATGCTACGCCATGACCGGCGAAATGGACTATCTGCTGCGGGTGATGGTCACCGACCTGCAGCACTTCTCCCGCTTTGTGATGGACAAGGTGCTCAAACAGGCCGGGGTGCTGGACGTGAAATCCAGCTTCGCGCTGGAGGGGGTCAAACGCACCACGGCCTTGCCAATCGAGGCGCTGGCAGAAGAGGACTAAGACCCGCCTTGTGTTCTGCTGTGCTCCGGGGTACTACGCAGGCCACTAATCGCCTATTGGGCAGGGCCTTCCAGCGCCTGCAGCAGGGTGGACAACTGTTCGGTCAGTGTCTGGATTACCGGCTCGGGCAGGGTAGACAGGATACGGTGCTCATTGGCGACATGGGCTTCCAGCGCACGCTCGATCAGCTCGAACCCTGCCTGATTCAGCTGGACCAGCATGCTGCGGGCGTCCTGCGCATTGGGGATGCGCTCAATCAACCCTCGTGCTTCCAGACTTTTCAGCCGGTGCGTCATGGTGCCAGAAGTTACCATCAACGTGGAAAACATTGCGGTGGGGCTAAGCCGGTAGGGCGCACCTGAGCGGCGCAAGGTCGCCAGCATGTCAAACTCCCAGGCACACAGGCCAAAGTCGGCGAATATCACCTCCAGCCGGGCTTCCAGCAGGGCCGCACTGCGCATGATGCGCCCGATGGTGCCCATTGGGCTGGTATCCAGATCAGGCCGTTCGCGTTGCCACTGCGCAAGGATGTGATCAACCGCATCCCCCATGGATGGATTTTTTTTGTCCATATGCCTTGACTTCAAGATAAATGCAAACGCACAATATGTGCATTATAACTTGATTTGAAGATAAACATGACAACAATACTGCGCTATTGGCGTGATGTGATTTCAACTGCATTGGCGCCCACCATCTGGGGTTCCACTTACTTGGTCACCACGCAGTTTTTGCCGCCAAACCGTCCATTTACCGCGGCCCTGCTCCGTGCACTACCCGCTGGCCTGCTGTTATTGCTGTGGACCCGCCGCTTGCCGTTGCGCACCGAGTGGGGGCGTCTCTTGATCCTGGCTGCACTGAATATCGGTTTCTTCCAGGCCTTGCTGTTTGTGGCGGCCTATCGCTTGCCAGGTGGATTGGCGGCAGTGCTGGGGGCCATTCAGCCCTTGCTGGTGATGCTGCTGGCGTGGGGGGCAGATGGGCGCGCACCCGCGCGAGCCACGCTCGCCGCTGCCGCCGCGGGGGTTGTAGGCATGGCGGTACTCCTGCTCTCACCGCAAACCCGATTTGAACCCATCGGCATGGTGGCCGCTTTGCTGGGGGCGGTATGCATGGCCAGCGGGGTATGGCTTACGCGACGCTGGAAAATGACCTTACCCGTGCTGTCCCTGACGGGATGGCAATTGTTGCTCGGTGGTTTGATGTTGGCACCACTGGCGATGGTGCTTGACGTGCCATTGCCGCCGTTAAGTGTGAAACAGTGGTCCGCCTATGCCTACCTGTGCCTGGCTGGTGCTCTGCTGGCCTATGCCCTGTGGTTTCGCGGGGTATCCCGGCTGCCTACGGTAGCGGTGGCGTCACTCGGCTTGCTAAGCCCGCTGACGGCAGTGGTATTGGGGTGGCTGTGCTTGTCTCAGCGCATGACGGGGACATCACTGCTTGGCTTGCTGATGGTACTGGCGAGCGTGTTTGTGGTGCAGTGGACTTCCATCCGGACGCGGTGACATTTTTGACTTTATCAGAAGGGTAATACATCCATGCAGACGATCGAACAGCTCATCAACGCTCGCGTATCCGTTAACCATTTCCAGGCAGGTCGTCCTTTAGCCACGGAGACCATTCATCAGCTGGTGGCCTTGGCAACGCGTGCGCCGACGGCGTTCAATATGCAGAATTGGCGTTTTATTGCGGTCCAGTCAGCTGAGGCCAAGGCGCGCTTGCTGCAGGTGGCCAATGGCCAGGTCAAAGTGGTGGAGGCGTCGGTTTCATTCATTGTGTGCGGAAAGCTGGCAGGCTACCAGCAATTGCCCGAGGCGCTGTCTGCGAGTGTGCAGGCCCGGATCATGCCTGCACAGGTTGCCGCAAGCTGGGCTGATCTGGCGAGTACGTCACATCGCCATGATCCGGCATTGCAGCGGGACGAGGCTTTTCGCTCCGCCTCATTGGCCTGCATGACGTTGATGCTTGCTGCGGAAGGGATGGGGCTGAGCAGTTGCCCCATCAGCGGGTTTGATGCCGACCAACTCCGTACCGCGTTTGAACTGGAACCGACTGAACTGCCTGTGATGATTATTTCGGTTGGCTATCCCGCCAGCGGCAACTGGCCGCAGAAACTGCGCAAACCGGTAGAGGAGGTCTTGTCACTGGTCTGACGGTCAGACTCAACCCGACAGGTCGGTGAAGTTCCAGCGCGCGCAATATTGCTGGAAGAGTTGTGGATGGAGGGCTGACAGGAACAGGCCGTCAGGCGCAAAACCCTCTGGGTCCGGCAGGCACCAGAGCAGGATGGGGCCTGAGCCCAGCCAGATGCGCAGTCCGTCGACGGCTACGGCTGGCCTCGCGGCAGCGGGGTGCAGCTGCCGGATCTGCTCCTCTGCGGTCACCGCTGCCGGTAAGTATCGCTGGGCGCAGTAGGGGTAGCCCCCTTGCGCCAGCTGATAGTAAAGCAGGGTGTGCAGGAAGCACTCAAGCGGCTGGGGCTCGGGGTAGGCCTCCGCCTCGCCAAGGTCGGGTATCTGAAAAACCGAGCCAGCATGATCCACACTCCAGTAACAGACTTGTTGGTGTTCCTCCAGAAAAACGATGCGACCTTGATGAAGACTCAACTGCTGTGGACTGGCAAAGCGCTGAAAAGACTCCGTCAGCATCTCGACCCGCCCCAGGTGCTGATAAAACAGGCGTAGTGCAAAGGGAAGGAAGATGCCCAGACGCGTTTCTGCCTGCCTTAGTTCGACCTCAGGAAGACCGTCCTCGACGCTCAGAGGGCGATCGAGAAGCACCCTGGCTTCGTCCAGAAGTGCAGCGAAAGGCTCAGGCAGCATCTGCCTGTTGCTCCGGCGCCGCATCGTGGAAGGCGGGCAGGCTCAGGCAGTGCTGCTCGATGCGGGCGAGGGTTGGCCAGTGCTGTGCCGGGTCCAGCTGGTAGCGCCGGGCGTTATACAGCTGCGGGATCAGGCAGAGGTCGGCCAGCGTGGGCTGGTCGCCTACGCAGCAGCACCCGGCCTGTGGCGCGATCTGGGTTTCCAGTGCGTCCAGCCCGAGGCGGAGCCAGTGCAGGTACCAGTCGGTTTTCTGGGCATCGCTGACCTTGAGCGTGTTGCTAAGGTATTGCAGGATGCGCAGGTTGTTGACCGGGTGAATGTCGCAGGCAATGCTCAGTGCAATGGCGCGGATATGGGCGCGCTGGGCGGCATCACCCGGCAGCAGCGGCGGCTGCGGGTGGCATTCGTCCAGGTATTCGCAGATCGCCAGCGACTGGGTGAGGGCATGCGGGCCATCCACCAGTGTAGGCACCAGCTCCTGTGGGTTGAGGCTGCGGTAGGATTCGCCATGCTGCTGGCCGCCGTCTTTCAGTAAATGCACCGGGATGTGTTCGGCAGTCAGCCCTTTGAGATTCAGCGCAATGCGCACGCGGTAGGCGGCGCTGGAGCGGAAGTAGGTGTAGAGCTGCATGGGCTGGGGCTCCGTTTCAACATCGTGTTAAAAAGGCGGCTGTCAGAGTGACAGCCGCCTTGCAGGACCGGGTTGCTTCCGCGCTTACTCCATGCGGTAGTTCGGTGCTTCCTTGGTGATCTGCACGTCGTGGACGTGGCTTTCACGTACCCCGGCGCTGGTGATCTGTACAAACTCGGCGCGATCCTTCACATCGGCAATGCTGGCGCAACCCAGGTAGCCCATGCTGGAGCGCAGGCCGCCCATCAGTTGGTGGATCACGGCACTGATCGGCCCCTTATAGGGGACGCGGCCTTCGATGCCTTCCGGCACCAGCTTTTCGGCATTGCCTTCATTGTCCTGGAAGTAGCGGTCGCTGGAGCCTTGCTGCATGGCACCGAGCGAACCCATGCCACGGTAGGATTTGTAGGAGCGGCCCTGATACAGCTCGGTTTCACCCGGCGCTTCTTCGGTACCGGCAAACAGCCCACCCAGCATCACGCAATCGGCCCCGGCGGCAATCGCCTTGGAGATGTCACCCGAGAAGCGGATGCCACCGTCCGCGATCAGCGGTACGCCGGTATTGGCCAAGGCCGTAGCGACGTTGTCGATGGCGGTGATCTGCGGTACCCCCACACCGGCCACAATCCGGGTGGTGCAGATGGAGCCGGGGCCAATGCCCACCTTGACCGCATCGGCACCATGATCAGCCAGCGCACGAGCCGCGTCGCCGGTGGCGATGTTGCCGCCAATCACCTGTACATGCGGGAAATGCTTTTTCACCCATTCCACCCGCTTGAGCACACCTTCCGAGTGCCCATGTGCGGTGTCGACCACGATGACGTCCACGCCCGCTTCGGCCAGCAGGGTCACGCGCTCTTCGGTGCCTTCACCCACGCCAACAGCCGCGCCCACGCGCAGACGGCCGAGGTCATCCTTGCAGGCCAGCGGGTGTTCGCTGGATTTCAGAATGTCTTTTACCGTGATCAGGCCGCGCAGTTCAAAGGCCTCGTTGATCACCAGCACGCGCTCCAGGCGGTGCTGAT
The DNA here is from genome assembly GCF_012641365.1 of Leeia aquatica. Classification (NCBI taxonomy): domain Bacteria; kingdom Pseudomonadati; phylum Pseudomonadota; class Betaproteobacteria; order Neisseriales; family Leeiaceae; genus Leeia; species Leeia aquatica. Next base: position 55,735 of record NZ_JABAIM010000005.1, on the reverse strand, counting down.
GCATCAGGTTCATGGCCTCTTCACGGCTGGCACCTTCACGCACGGTGACCAGGCGGTCACGCGGGGTCATGATGCTGGATACCGGCTGATCCAGCCGATTTTCAAAGCGCAGGTCGCGGTTGGTGACAATGCCGACCACCTTGCCGTGGTCGACCACCGGCAGGCCGGAGATGCGGTGCTGGCGGGTGAGCGTCATTACTTCGCGCACGGTCAGGCTGGACGGAATGGTGATCGGGTCTTTGACCACGCCACTCTCGAAGCGCTTGACCTTGGACACTTCACGCGCCTGCTTTTCAGCGGGCATGTTCTTGTGCACGATGCCAATGCCACCTTCCTGTGCCAGCGCAATCGCCAGCCGGGCTTCGGTCACGGTGTCCATGGCAGCGGACAGCAGCGGGATGTTCAGGGTGATGTTGCGGCTCAGGCGGGTGGTCAGGCTCACGTCTCGCGGCAGGATGGCGGAGTGCGCCGGAACCAGCAGGACATCGTCGAAAGTGAGGGCTTGTCGAATGACACGCATCGGGGGGTTCCTTCCGGCAAAGCAGAATTATATCGAAAACAGCCACTTGCGGTAAAGGCGCTGGCCGCTTGTCTACCACTGTTGTGCTGAGGGTTGGAGACCCTATACTGCAAAGTGAGCAGAATCGATGAGGTGAATCATGCGTCGTTTTGGACTGGTGTTGATGATGTGTCTGAGCATGCCTTGGGCGTGGTCTGCATGTCGCCAGCCTTTACGGGTGGCGCTGGAAGATTGGCCACCCTATGTTCATGTCGGGGCGAATGGTCAACCCGTCGGGCTGGAGGTGGAGTTACTGCAGGCGGTGGCGCGGGAAGCCGGATGCACTGTCAAGTTTCTGGGCAATATCCCTCGGCAGCGACGTATGGCTTTGTTCAAGCTGGGCAAGCTGGATGTGATGTACGCCGCATCGGACACGCCGGAACGACGGACATTTGCCTTGTTCAGTGAGTCCTACCGGGATGAAGTGGTGCGCGTGATGGCCGATGGCAGCAATCCTCCGCAGCCCCTGCCGGCCAGTTTTTCCACTATCCTTGAGCGGCGTTTGCCACTGCTGGTGCCGCATGGAGGCTTCTTCGGGACGGAGTATGAGCAGCTGATGCCGCAGCTGAGCGAAGGGCACTTGCTGCTGCCCTTTGAAGAATACCAGCAAGGGGTGGAAATGCTGCGGGTCGGTCGGGCCAGGCTGATCATGGGGGATGAAGTCGCCTTGCAGTTCCTGACATCACGCCATGACGATGGTGTCAAGCTGGTACCCCTGCCGTTTGTAGCCAGCCGCGGTCCGGTACATTACATGCTGAGCAAGATGACGCTCACCCCGGCAGACAAGGCGGCGCTCGACAAGGCGATAGCCAAGGTCATTCGCAGTGGGGAGCGGGCCCGTATTCTGGCCCGCTATGGTGTTCAGGACTGAGCCTTGTGCCGTTGCCAGGCTTCAGTAAAACGCAGGGCCCGCTCGCGGACGGTGGCCACGCTATCGCCGGCTTTGTATAGTGCACCACCAATGCCAAAGCCATTGGCCCCCGCTCCCACATAGTCAGCCATGGTGTCCGGCGTCACCCCTCCGACGGGGAGTAGTTTGCAGTGCGATGGCAACACACTGCGCAAGGCACGAATAGCTCCGGGAGGCACCAGTTCCGCCGGGAAAAATTTGAGTCCATGCGCCCCGGCTGCCAGTGCGGCAAAGCACTCGGTCGCGGTTTGCACCCCGGGCAGGGAGATCATGCCCGCCGCCCGGGTTGCCCGGATGACTTCCGGGTTGCAGTTGGGCGAAACCACCAGTTGGGCGCCTAGCGCTGCCAGTTGCTGCACCTGATCCACTTCCAGCACGGTACCGGCCCCCACCAGCATGCGATCTCCACAGTGAGACAGCAGCCGATGAATGCTGTTGAGTGGATCGGGCGAGTTCAGCGGGACTTCCAGCATGCGCCAGCCTGCCGCATACAGCATGTCGGCCATCGGGATGGCCTCGTCCGGCGTGATGCCCCGCAGGATGGCAACCATGGGTAGCTGCTGCCAGGCCTGTTCAAAGCGTGTTTCATGATTCATACCAGTTGCGCCTCCTTGGCCACCCGCCACAAGCCGCGCATGACGGCCTGATCACCATCAATCAGCTGACTCTCGATGCCCCGGCTGGCCAAGGCACTGGCGTAGTGGTCTGAGAGCGGGGCGCTGGCGACGATGGCTACCTGCTGCAAATCCGGATAACGGGCCAAACCTTGCACCAGTTCATATCCAATCAACAAGCCAGACAGCCAGGCGGCCAGGCTGGAGGGAGGCATTTCAGCCTGTACCCCGCGGGCACGTACCCCAAACAGCTGGGTCAGCCAGTCAGGATGCGAGCGGGCATTGTTCAGGCCATCGTGGAATGCGGCTGCATCCCACGGTCCGTCAGAGGTCACCCCTGCAATCAGGCTGTGTTGCCGCAGGATGGCATACAGCTCACCTGTCATGGCCGTATGTAGCCCGGAAATCCGGGCGCCTTCCAGCCGGATCCACTTGCTGTGGGTGCCGGGCGCAATCAGCAGGGGTACCGGTGCGCTGAGCCCCAGCGCCTGGGTTTCTTCTCCCCGCATCACATCGCGGAATCCGGCGCAGTCTTCAAAACTGGACACCCCGGGGATGATGGCGACCTGTCGTTGCTCGGCTTCAAAGCGCACTAGGCCTCGGCTCAAGGTAGCGAGGTCAGCGGGGGCCGGCAAGTAGGGGGCTTCGCGCCACCCCAGTTTGCTGCCGGCCATGCCACACAGCAGCATGGGGACACCGGGGCACGCATCCAGCCAGTCGTGCAATCCGGCAAGCATCGCAGCGGTGGCTTCGCCCGCCGGGAAGCGGGTGACGCCGTGGGCGGCATGGCGTGTCTCCAGAACTTCACCCTGCGGGTTGAAACGAAACGCCCGCAGATTGGAAGAGCCCCAATCGACGCCGATCAGTACGGTCGTCATGGCTGGCCCTCGTCAAAGCGCTCTTGCTGCCGGCGCAGCATGCGGCCACCGCGCTGGCCGGTCAGCACGCCATCGATCACGGAGAGCACACCATTGACCCACACCTGGTGAATGCCTTGGGCAGGCTGCTTAGGGTCGGCAAAGGTGGCGGTATCGCGAATGTGCGCGGGCGAAAACACTACCAGATCGGCCGCGCAGCCGACCTGCAGGCGGCCGCGTCGCCGCAGGCCAAAGGTATCAGCGGACAGCGTGGTCATGCGGCGGATGGCTTCCGGCAGGTGAAACAGCTTTTCCTCACGGCAATAGTGGCCGAGCACGCGCGGGAAGGCCCCCCACAGGCGTGGGTGCGGGTGGGCATCACGCGGCAGGCCATCCGAGCCGATCATGGTATGCGGGTAGGCGAGGATACGGCGTACATCGTCCTCGTGCATCTGGAAATAAATGCCCCCTGCAGGAGACAGACGGCGCGCCGCTTCTTTCTGGTCAACACCCCATTCTGCCGCCACCTCGGCCAGATCGCGGCCATTGTGCTCCGGGTGGGGTTCGGACCAGCTGACCAGTACCTTGATCTTGCCGTCCACGTAGTCCGGGTTCAGGGTGGTGGAGCCTGCGGTGTAGGGGTAGGCATCCAGCCCGACCGGATGGCGACGCCGCCGCTCGGTGACGCAGGCCAGACTCTCGTTGCTGCGACCCCAGTTGGCCGGACCCGCGCATTTGTGATGGGACAGCACCACCTGCAAGCCCGCAGCTTCGCCTGCATCGCAGGCCTCATGAATGGAGTCGATCACCCCGGCGTATTCGTCACGGATGTGCGAGGTGTACACCCCGCCGTGGCGTGCTGCCACCTTGGCCAGCGCGATCACTTCGTCGTTACCGGCGATTTTGCTGGTGGGGTAGAACAGACCGGAGCTGAAACCCAGCGCGCCGGACTGCATGCCTTCTTCCAGCAGGGCCTGCATCTGCTCGACCTGTGCGGCGCTGGCTGCTTGTGCGGGATCATCCAGCACGTTCACCCGCAGCGTGGAGTGTCCGACCAGCAGGCCGATGTTAACAGTAGGCCCGGCCGCATCCACCGCCGCTGCGTAGGCGGCTACGGTAGGGTAACAATAGTCCGCCTGGGACCCGATCAGGTTGAGCGGTGCGGGGGGCGTGCGATCGGCCACCCACGGCACCAGGCTGATGCCGCAGTTGCCGACCACAACCGTGGTCACGCCCTGGGTCAACTTGGCCTGCATGGCGGGGGCGCTGACGGCCTGCTGGTCGTCGTGCGCGTGTACATCAATAAAGCCGGGACTGATGATCCAGCCGCTGGCATCGTGCTGCTGCTGTCCGTGCAGGCTGCCAGCCGGGGCAATAGCGGCGATGCGGCCGGCCTGTATGCCAATGTCGGCCTGATAGCCGGGGGTGGCGCTGCCGTCGAGCAGGGTGCCGCCGTGCAGTACGGTATCGTAGATGGGGGTGGTCATGACTCAGAAAACTCCAGAAGAATCCGGTGGGTCGGCGTCGTCGCTGGCGCGCAGGGTTTCCAGTCGCGCCCGCGCCCGACGCACTTTTTCAATGCTGCGGGGGCCGCGCCGCAAGGCGGTGCCAATGGCAAGAATGTCCATGATGCCCAGGTGCACCAGGCGGGAGACACCCGGCGTGTGGGGGTCACCATAACGTGGCAGGCGGACCAGCAAGGGAATATCGGCTACCCAGGCCAGCGGGGACCCTGCCGTGGTCAAGGCGATGGTGGTGGCACCGCGCTGCTTGGCAATCTTCAGGCTGTCGATCACTTCCTGGCTGCGTCCAGTGTGTGAGATGGCAAACGCCACGTCACCCGGCTCCAGTAGCCCGGCGGACAGCCGTTGCAAGTGCCCGTCGGTAAAGGCGCTGGCGGCAATGTCCAGCCGCAGGAAGCGCAGATAAGCATCCTCTGCCACGATGCCGGACCCGGCGCCGACGCCAAAGAAGTAGATGCGCGGGGCCAGTGCCAGCGCCCGGATGGCGGCTTCGGTCGCCAACGGGTCGATCAGGTCGCGGCTGTGCTGGAAGGCATGGCTGATGGCATCGCACACCTTGTGGATCAGGGTGTGGGTGTCATCGCTGGCTTCGACCGTTTCCGAATTGTAAGGCAGGCCGCTGGCGACACTATGCGCCAGCTGTACCTTGAAAGCGCGCAGGCCCTCGCAGCCAATGGCCCGACAAAAGCGGGTGACACTGGGCTCGGACACCTGCGCCTTGAGTGCCAGCTCCGCAATGCTGGCGTGCATGGCGAAGTCCACATCGGCCAGCACCGCCTCGCCCACCTTGCGTTCTGCCGGGCGTAATTGCTCCAGCGTGTCGCGGATGTGCAGGATCAGGTTGGCTGAGGGCATGGTGTCTATCCGCAGGTCAGAAGCAGGTGTGAATGATGTCTTGCACCTGATAACCGTCGTCTACCAGCAGCAGGTGTGGCCACTTGTCAAAGGTGGTGCAGGGGTGCGAAATGCCACACATCACCAGATCCCCCACCTGCAAGTCCTGCCGGATAGTGCCTTCCGGCAGCCGCAGATAGGCATGCTGGTCGTTCATCTTCTCGACCTTGCTGCCTGCGGGCAAAGCCTGCAACGGATCGCTGCTGCCGGGGCGATGCCATTGCTGAGGCAGTGGCAGCTCGATGTCGTAGGAGGCATCACGCTTGCCCATGGTGAGAATGGCCAAGTCGGCTTCCGGGCGGGATTGCACCATGCTCCAGACTTCCAGCGCAGGCTGCAACCCGGTATCGCTTGCGCCCAGCCGTTGCTGCATCTCACGGATCAGGCCGTGGTAGAAGCCATGGTCATGGGTCAGGTAGCAGCCGCTGCGCAGAATCGGCAGCAGGGGCCGTGACAGGGTGGGCAGGTTGGCAAAGCCTTCCGCGACCCGGTCAAAATAGGCGGAGCCACCTGCACTGATGATGACCTGTTCGCCCGCAAAGCCCGGCCCGTGGTCGATCTGTTGCAGCACACTGGCGAGTTCGCTGAGGAAGTGCTGTACCGCAGCCAGATCTTGCTCACGATTGGCACTGACCAGCAGACCTTCATAGCCTTCCACCCCAGCGAGGTGGACACCGGGCGCTGCGGCCACGCTGCGGGCCAGCGCCAGTGCGTCCGCGGCTGAACGGCAACCAGTACGGCCTCCGCTGAAGCCCAGCTCGATCAGCACCGAGAACCCGCGTTGCAAGCCGGTTGACTGGGCCGCGTGTTGCAGCCGTTCTACCCCGGCCACACTGTCGACCAGCAACAGCAGCTCAAAATCCGGATCGGCTTGCAGCAGGCGCGCCGCCAGCTGCAGCTCGGCGGGGGCGACCAGCTGATTGGCAAGCAATACACGACGAACGCCAAAGCGGTGGGCGGTCTGTACCTGCGGCAGGGTCGCCAGGGTCATGCCCCAGGCCCCTTGCGCCAGTTGGGCGTCAAACAGCTGCGGGCTCATGGTGGTCTTGCCGTGCGGCGCCAGCTGTACGCCGTAGTGGCGGCAGAAGGCCTCCATCCATTGCAGATTGTGTTGCAATACACTGCTTTTCAGGACGGCCACCGGAAACGGTGTGTCACCACGCAGGATGTTCCACTGCTGTGCCGCGACTTGCGATGGCAACAGGGGCGCATGCAGGGGCAGGCCCTTGCTGCCAGGCAGCAAGGGGGCTTCCTGCAGGGCGGCCAGCTGCAGGCCACCACGGGGTAAAGGGTTATAACGCATATCAGGACTCAATTCAGACGTTGGCCGCTCTGGCTGTCGAACAGGTGGATCTTGTCATCCGGGAAGTGCAGATGGGCAATATCACCGGGCTGCAGATTCAGGCGGCGGTGGGCGGCCACACAGAATACCGCATCACCCACCCTGCTGTAGAAATGCGTTTCCGCACCGGTGGGCTCCACCACATCCACTTTCAGCGGGATACCGCCGTGCGCGTGCAGTTCAATGTGTTCAGGGCGGATGCCCAGCGTCAAACTCTGGCCGGGCACGGCACTGTTGGCGGGCAGCGGTACCACGATACCGGCATCATGCATCAGCACCAGGCCCTCATCGCCTGCGGCTACCGTACCGGGGATGAAGTTCATCGACGGTGAACCGATAAAGCCAGCCACAAACAGGTTGGCCGGGCGATCGTACAGCTCCAGCGGGCGACCCACCTGCTCGATATTGCCGGCGTTCATCACCACGATGCGGTCGGCCATGGTCATGGCTTCGATCTGGTCGTGGGTCACATAGATCACGGTGTTCTTCAGGCGCTGGTGCAGCGCCTTGATCTCGGTGCGCATCTGCACCCGCAGCTTGGCGTCGAGATTGGACAGCGGTTCGTCAAACAGGAACAGTGAGGGTTCACGCACCACGGCGCGGCCCATGGCCACTCGCTGGCGTTGGCCGCCGGACAGCGCGCGCGGCAGTCGCTCCAGATACGGTGCCAGATTCAGCATTTTGGCGGCCGCTTCAATACGCGGACGAAATCCCGATTCCGGCTCCTTGCGCAGGCGTGGCCCAAAGGCGATGTTTTCGTAAACCGACAGGTGGGGGTAGAGCGCGTAGCTCTGGAACACCATGGCGATATTGCGCTTTTGCGGCGGCAGCTGGTTGGCGCGGGTGCCCCCGATCATCAGGTCACCCCCACTGATGTCTTCCAGCCCGGCCACCATACGCATCAACGTGGTTTTGCCGCAGCCGCTGGGGCCGACCAGTACCACGAATTCACCATCTGCAATGTCGAGGTCTACCCCATGCACCACCTGGGTGTCACCGTAGCGCTTGAAAATGCCCTTCAGTTGTACCGCTGCCATGCCTGTTCCCCTTTTGCTACCTGCTGCTTGCCGCGTGATGCAGCATTGTTGTCAATCAGAATGCTTCCAGTGTCAGTTCTTCCGCCATCACCCGGTTACCGGCCATCAAGCCGCCGTCGACGGGCAGGCTGACGCCGCTGATCATGCGGGCATCGTCCGAGGCCAGGAACCAGGCGGCTTTGGCGATGTCCAGCGGTGTGGCGAAGTCGCCCAGCGGATACCACTTCTTCAGGTGCTCGAACACCTGCGGGTTCTTGTCGACGCGCGCCTGCCAGGCGGGTGTCTTGACCGTACCGGGGCAGACAATGTTGGCGCGGATGCCATGGCGGCCATATTCCAGTGCCAATGCGCGGGTATAGCTGATCAAGCCCGCTTTGGCTGCGCTATACGCCGGGTGGCCCAGCGCTGCCATACCATTGACGGAACCGATCAATACGATAGCCCCTTTACCTTGCTGCATCATGCCGGGGCGAACCGCCTCCACACTGTGGTAGGTGCCATTGAGGTTGAGCGCGATGTCCTGTTGCCACAAGGCGGGGGTGGTGTGCTGCAAGGTGGTGGCTGCGGCTGCCCCAGCATTGGCAATCAACACCTGAACCGGGCCATGCGCTTGCAACAGCGGGGCCAGCGCCTGCTGTACGGCGTCGGCATCGGTCAGATCGGCGGTGGCGGTCAGGCAGGCGGCACCCAGTTCGGCTTGCAGGCTGGCCAGCGCGGGGGCGTCCCGGTCCAGGGCAATCACCCGGTCGCCCTGTTCGATAAAGTACTGGCACAGACTGTGACCGATGCCGCCACAGGCGCCGGTAATCAAGGTAAGTCGGTTCATGACAGGTTCCGTGTGTAGGACGACAGGGTCTGGCCCAGCTGGTCCAGCAGGTGAGGGCGCAGCAACCCATGGTTATAAAAGCCGAATTCGGTGATGCCGAGCGCGGTGAGCGCACGCAATGCGGCATCCAGTTGCTGACCATCGGCGAGGTCCGGCGGGCCCGGGCGCAGGATGGCACGAATGCGATCTGCCGGAATGCCACGCTGTAGCAGGTCCAGAGCGTCAGCTGCGACCTGATCTGCATTGGGCTCGTAGAAGGGGACTTCCAGACGGTCAGCCACTTGCGCCAGCGCCTTCAGGTCACTGCCTTCGGTCCAGCAATGGGCGGTAGGCCGTTGCACGGTCGGGATCACCGTCAGTTGCATGGATGCCGGCAAGGCGGTGCGAATGTGCTGCACCAGTGCGGTGACCCGAGCCTGATGCAATTGATGGTACTGACGCAGGGTGTCATCTTCCAGCAGGTCGCTTGCCAGCCAGTGCAGGGCTTGAGTGCTGCTGGCATCGACGGGCGCGCGCAGATAGCGGTCGATACGGCTGGCAATGCGCTGCTGCAGTCCGGCGACATCCAGACCAGCCTGCCCCCCCAAGTGATGGCATGCATCACAGAAGCACAGGCCCAGTTGGGCATCCAGCCAGGCATTGCTGCGCAGCTGGGCAAATTCATGATGGTAGCCGTGTGCATAGGGCAACCAGCCTGGTGTTTCCAGTACCAGGCTGCTCAGCTGCGGGTATTGACTGCTGAGGTCTCGGCACAAGGACACGGCATAGTCGAACACCGCCGGTTGCGATGGGCACAGGCTGTACAGATAAGGATCGCCAAACGCATTGCGGGTGACGTAATCCAGGTGCAGCTGGCCCAGGCGGCTATTGTGCAGCAGCACCGTCCAGCCATGCACGGCAACGCGGCCATCGTCCAGCACCTCGTCCAGCACCCGGCGCAAGGCCGGTGTGCTGTGGGGCAGGGGCTGCAGCTCACCGTATTGACGGGCATCCGGCTCGAAGTACACCACGCCATCTTCAGGGAAGATCACCTTGCCCTGGCGTGCATGCGGGCGCAGGAACTTGCCCGCGTGATAGCTGCTGGCCAAGGTGATGCCATTGAGGTTCCGCGCCTGCAACTGATCGATAAAAGCGGTCACGCCGGTATCGAGCACGTCCCAGCCATAGCTGTACAGGCTGCGATGTGGTGTGGTCATGTCTTGCCCTTGTGAAATTTTCCGACAAATGATACGAGACTGGTTTTATGAATTGCAAGCCGTTTTTAGTACCAATGATGTATTTTTTTCTTGATGAGAAATATTGTTGCGTTGCCAGTTGACATTTGTTCTTTCATCGAACAAACTAAGCCGCACAAGTTGAGATGATTGTTTTTAATGGATTATTTTGTCTGGCTGTTGCGGCGGGCTCAAGCGGTTGTTGGGCGCAAAATCCGTGGAAAACAAAAATCGGGGGCGTGACTTGTTTTGTGATACAAGTTTGATACCATGTGTGGCGTAAGCAAGGGGTTGTGTAGGATAGTTTCATGAAAGACGAGCTTGTGTGAGGCACGGCTTGTCGCAATAAATCACTCAGGAGGAGAGCATGAAAGTACGTTTGACCCAAGGTTTGACCCGTATGGCCTTTGCGCTGACCGCGACCGGTGTACTCAGCCTGGCTGCGCCGATGGCGCATGCCGAGACGGTGCGTGTCACGGTGGCGTATTACAGCGATCAGACCGAGCCGTATTTCAAGAAAATGGCCGAGGCCTTCCAGAAGGCTAACCCGGGTAGCGAAATCAAGATTGAAATGGTGAACTGGGACAGCCTGCAGCAAAAACTGCAGACGGACATCTCCGGCGGCACCAATGCCGACCTCGCCATCATTGGTACCCGCTGGCTGCTGGACTTCGTGAAGGATGATGTGGCGGAGCCGCTGGATGGTTACATGGACGGCGCATTCAAGGACCGCTTCATTGGCGCCTTCATGGCACCGGGTCAGATCAAGGGCAAGACCTATGGCTTGCCGATCGCAGCCTCTGCCCGTGCGCTGTATTACAACAAGGAACAACTGGCCAAGGCAGGCTTCCCGAATGGTCCGAAGACCTGGGATGATGTGGTTGCCGCTTCCAAGAAGATCAAGGCGAACGGCGGCTACGGTTTCGGCCTGCAAGGCAAGGAAATCGAAACTGACGTGTACTGGTACTATGGTCTGTGGACCAACGGTGGTGACGTGGTGGGCAAGGATGGCAAGGCCGCGTTCAACTCGCCGGCCGGTATCAAGGCGGCCACCCTGTACAAGTCGATGATCGACCAGGGCCTGACCCAGCCGGGCGTGACCAACTACAGCCGTGAAGACGTACAGAACCTGTTCAAGCAGGGCCGTGTGTCGATGGTGATTTCGGCCCCGTTCCTGGCCAAGCAGATCAAGAAGGAAGCACCGAACCTGCAATACGGTATTGCACCGGTGCCGATGGGCTCGGCCAATGCCACCTATGCCGTGACCGATTCCATGGTGATGTTCAAGAACGCCAAGTCGAAGAAGACGGCCTGGAAGTTCCTGGACTTCCTGTTCACCAAGGGCCCGCGTGTCGCCTTCTCCTCGGGTGAAGGCTTCCTGCCGACCACCAAGGAAGAAGCCACTGCGCCGCAGTTCGGCGAGCCGGATACCAAGGCATTCGTGAACCTGCTGCCGACCGCACGTTTCGCACCGACCGTTACCGGCTGGGAAGATACTGCCAAGGCGGTGAGCGATGCCATGCAAGCCGTGTATCTGGGCAAGGCCAAGCCGGCGGATGCCCTGAAGGCGGCAGCCGAGCAAGCCAACAAGGCACTGGGCAAGTAAGCCCGTGCTGCCCCGCTGCGATAGCGGCGGGGCCCGCATCTCCTCTGCGCTGAGCAGCTTGCCGCCGGATGACTCCGGCGGGTTTTTCCTCTTGCATAGGTAGTTTTGCATGACGCAGACCGCTTCAGGCCGGCCGTTGACGCCGTGGCTGCTGATCATCCCCAGCTTCATGCTGGCGCTGTTCATTATCAGTTACCCCCTGTTCAATATCGTCAACCAGTCGGTGCACGATGTGTCCCGCTTTGGTTTGTTGCGCGATTTCAACGGGTTGGAGAACTTCCGTACTGTTTTTGCTGACCCGGTGTTCATGGAGACGGTCTGGCGCACCCTGTGGTGGACGCTGGGCGTGGTCGGAGGCACGGTGCTAGTTTCCGTGCCCATTGCCCTGATCCTGCATCAGGATTTCTATGGTCGTGGCATAGCGCGTACCATCGTCATGCTGCCGTGGTCGGTATCGCTGACCATGACCGCCATTGTCTGGCGCTGGGCGTTCAATGACGAATACGGCATGGTCAATGTCACCTTGCAGAAGCTGGGTTTAATCTCAGGTCCCATCCACTGGCTGGCCACGGCAGACTGGGCTTTCCCGGTGGAAATTGGCGTCGGTATTCTGGTGTCAGTGCCGTTTACCGTGACCATTTTCCTCGGTGGCCTGTCTTCCGTGCCATCGGATATCTATGAGGCCGCACGGCTGGATGGTGCCAGCCGCTGGCAGCAGTTCCGCCGCCTGACGCTGCCTTTGCTGCGCCCTTTCATCAATATGGCCGTCGTGTTGAACGTGATTTACGTGTTCAACTCCTTCCCCATCATCTGGGTGATGACGCAGGGTGGCCCGAGCAACTCGACACATATTCTGGTGACCTACCTGTACGAGCTGGGCTTCCGCCTGGGCCGTCCGGGTGAGGCGGCGGCGGTATCACTGGTGATGCTGGCAATCCTGATGTGTTTTACCGTGCTGTATGTGCGCATGCAGCCCAAAGAGAGTGAGGGGGCATGATGCAGATCGACAAGCCCAAACTGTGGCGCAGCCTGTGGTGCTGGCTGGCCTTGGCGCCCTTTGCCCTGATTGTGCTGTTTCCGTTTGCGGTGATGTTCTTTACCGCAGTGAAGCCACCGGAAGAAGTGTTTACCTATCCGGCACGCTGGCTGCCCAGCAGCTTCCGCTGGCAGAACTTTGCCGACATGTGGGAGGCGGTGCAGTTCGGTACCGCGCTGAAGAACAGCCTGATCATCAGCGTGCTGTCCACCTTGATTGCCATTGCGGTAAGTGTACCTGCTGCCTATGCGCTGGCGCGCTTCCCGTTCCGTGGCAAGGGCTTTTATCGCCAGTTCCTGCTGGTCACGCAGATGCTGTCGCCCATCCTGCTGGTGCTGGGCTTGTTCCGGCTGGCCACCATGATTCCTTATGGTGACGGCAATCTGGTGGATTCCCACATTGGGGTGATCGTGTCCTACGCCGCGTTCAATATTGCGTTTGCGGTGTGGATGCTGTCTTCCTACTTCGCCACCATTCCGCGTGATCTGGAAGAGGCTGCCTGGCTGGAGGGCTGTGGCCGGGTGCGTTCCGTGTTCAAGGTATTCCTGCCGCTGGCGGTACCGGCCATGGTAGTGACGGCCATCTTCACCTTCATCAATGCCTGGAATGAGTTTGCCGTGGTGTACACCTTGATCCGCTCGGATGAGAGCAAGACGCTGACGGTGCGGATTACCGATCTGGTCGCAGGTCGGTACTCGGTCGAGTGGCATCAGGTCATGGCCGCAACGCTGCTGGCCACGCTGCCGGTGTCGGTGTTGTTTGCCTGGCTGCAGCGCTTCCTGGTCAAGGGCCTGTCGCTGGGCGCGGTCAAGTAATTATCAAGTCACGGGCGGAGAGCATCCGCCCTCATGGAGTGCATGTTCATGAGCAAGGAAAAGGTCATTTACGGCGCGGTGCCATCCGGCGCCGGCGGGCAACGCTTGCCATTTTCCCCGGCGATCCGGGCGGGCGATTTTGTGTTCATTTCCGGCCAGGTGGCCATGAACGATAAAGGCGAGATCGAGTACGGTGGCATCGAAGCGCAGACGCGGCAGACCTTCCGCAATGTGGAGCGGGTGCTGGGGCTGGCCGGTTGCAGCCTGCAGGATGTGGTCAAAGTCACTGTCTGGCTGGATGACACCCGTGATTTCTGGACCTTTAACCGCGTGTATCAGGAGTACTTTCCAGAGAACCCACCGACCCGCTCCTGTGTGCAGGCCAGCATGATGGTGGATTGCAAGGTGGAAATCGAGGTGGTGGCTTACAAACCGCTGTAAGAAAGCCGGCAGGCAATATTGGAAGGAGTGGGGGGCATGCGCAAGATACTGGGTAGTCTGGTGGTACTGGGCGCAATGGCCGCTCAGGCGGATACACTGCGGTTTACGGTAGCCTACTACAGCCCCGCAACGCAGCCCTACTTCGAAAAAATGGCACGCCAGTTTGAGAGCACCCACCCCGGCCATCGGATCAAGATCGAGATGGCCGGCTGGGATGGGCTGCAAAAGAAGCTGCAGGCTGATCTGGAGCAGGGACGTAACGCGGATATCGCGATTGTCGGGACCCGCTGGCTGCTGGACTATGTCAAGCATGACCAGCTGGAGCCGCTGGATCGCTACATGAGCAGCGAGTTCGAAGGGCGCTTCATCGGCACCTTTCTCGAGCCCTCGCAGATTGACAACAAGACCTGGGGCTTGCCGATAGCGGCGTCCGCCCGTGCCATGTATTACAACAAGCGCCTGCTGACCCAGGCCGGTTTCCCGGATGGCCCCAAGACCTGGGACGATGTGGTGACGGCCTCGCGCAAGATCAAGACAAGCGGTGGCTATGGTTTTGGTTTGCAGGGCAAGGATATCGAGACGGACATCTACTGGTACTATGCGCTGTGGTCGTTTGGCGGTGAGGTGGTGGTGGGCAAGTGGCCGACATTTGCCAACACACCGGGCGTCAAGGCCGCCACACTCTACAAGCAGATGATTGATGAAGGGCTGACCCAGCCGAATGTCACCCAGTACAGCCGTGAGGATGTGGGCAACCTGTTCAAGAAGGGCAATCTGGGTATGGTGATTTCTGCTCCCTTCCTGATCAATCAGCTAAAAGCCGAAGCACCGGGCATGCAGTACGGCATCGCACCCATTCCGACGCAGCAGCGGGGGGCCACCTATGCGGTGACCGATTCGGTGGTAATGTTCCGCAACGCCCGGAACAAGGTGCTGGCCTGGCAGTTCCTTGATTTTCTGTTTACCAAGGAGCCCCGTATTGGCTTTACGGCGGGTGAGGGGTTCCTGCCAACCACCAAGGACGAGGCCTCTGCCCCTCACTTTACCGGTAACCCGCGGTTGCAGACCTTTGTAAAGTTGTTACCGTATGCCAAGTTTGCCCCGACGGTGACGGGCTGGGAAGATACTGCCAAAGCAGTGAGCGATGCCATGCAGGCCATCTATACGGGCAAGGCAGAGCCAGCCGCAGCCCTGAAACAGGCCTCCAAAGCGGCCACTGCTGTGCTGGGGCAATGACCCGTCCCGCTCCTTGCGTTAAGCTATCGCGCTTAGCAAGCAGGGGCGCGGTATGTACGCAGTGCTGATGGTGTGTATGGGGAATATCTGCCGCAGCCCCAGTGCAGAGGGGGTGCTTCGTCATCTTCTGCGCCAGGCCGGGCTTGAAGGGCGGGTGCAGGTGGATTCGGCCGGAACGCACAGCTGGCATGCAGGTGAAGCACCAGATCCTCGCTCCATTGCCGCCGCAGCCCGGCGAGGCTATGACCTGAGCGCGCTGCGGGCGCGGGCGGTGGTGGCGGAAGACTTTCAGCGGTTTGACCTGATACTGGCCATGGATCAGGATAATCTGCAGCACTTGCAACACATGCAAGCCAGATTGCTGAGCCCACGGGCGCACTTGGCGCTGGTCCTTCATTACAGCGCCGCCTACCCAGGCCAGGCAGTGCCTGATCCTTACTATGGCGGAAAAGCCGGCTTTGAGGCGGTGCTGGACCGGCTGGAAGATGCCTGTACTGGGCTGATCGGCCAGTTGCGCGCGCAATTGGGACTGCAAAAAACATAGGCCGCTGCTACAGTGGAAGTGTTGTTACTTCCGGGTGTGTTGACCATGGCAGGCAAACCGACTGTTCTGATCATTGATGATGACACTGTGCTGCGCTCGTTGATGTCTTCCATCCTGCGGCAGGAAGAGTATGTGGTGTGCGGCGAGGCATCGGCTGCGGATGCCGGACTGAAGCTTTGTGAGCAGTTGAAGCCGGGCATCGTGCTGCTCGACATTAACCTTCCGGATCATGACGGGCTGGAGGTGCTGCCGGAGATGTTGCAGATGGCACACCGCCCGAAGGTGATCATGGTCAGCGGCGAAGCGACCATGGAGCGGGTGCGGGCGGCACTGGGAGCCGGGGCCAGCGGATTTGTGGTCAAACCGCTCAACGCCGCCAAACTGATTGCCGCCATGGAGCATGCCCTCAAATCCAGGGCGGGTTAACGGGGTCTGGCTCGCAGACCGGGCCGCTTTCTGCTATGTTGCTACCTGCTTTTTTGCCGCAGGCAGGTTCTCATGAAGTTTCCATTTCGGGTTGGCCAGGGTTTTGATGTACATGCGCTGGTAGAAGGCCGCCCCCTGATCATCGGCGGGGTGACGATCCCTTATCCGCGTGGCCTGGCGGGGCACTCGGATGCAGATGTGTTGCTGCACGCATTGACAGATGCGCTGCTGGGCGCCGCAGCGCTGGGCGATATCGGGCGGCACTTTCCCGACACCGATCCACGCTTCAAGGGGGCGGACAGTCGTGTGTTGCTGCGCCATGCAGCCCAGCTGGTGCGAGAAGCGGGCTGGCAGATTGGTAATGTTGATATGACCATTGTTGCCCAGGCACCCAAGATGGCCCCGCATATTCCGCACATGGTGGCGTGTATCGCGGCTGACCTTGGGATTGAGCCCGGCTGTGTCAACGTCAAGGCCAAAACCACAGAGCGGCTGGGTTTTACCGGACGGGAAGAGGGGATTGCGGCGGATGCGATCTGCCTGTTGCATCTCGGCCACGGAAACTGACCGCTTATCGGTAAATATGCTAAGAGCTTAATTTTTTTGTAAGGTTCGCGTATACTTCACAGTGAGACACATGGTGTGCATAAAACCGTCATGCAGCCATGTTACTGTGATTATCAAGGGCAAACTCACTGAAAAGTGAGGACGCAAAGCCACCGGTCTACGCGCACCATATGTGCTGAGAGACAGCGGAGCTGCATCACGGATCAGAAGGCTCCTGCCAACCAGGGCAGGCACCACTGGCGAGTTTGCCCCAAAAGTATTGTTTGCCCGCTGCCTTGGTAATAAAACAAGGGGGCAGGAATAGTACCCTTGTTGGGTGTTTGCCATGAGTGCTTCCACAAAGCCCGCGAATGTGATTTCGATCTCCGAATTTGATGACCGTCAGAGTGCCAATGGCGTCGACTCACGCCGGTTGCTACAGGAATGTCGCGACTTGGCACTGACGACGTTGTCGCGCTCTCTGTCCAGCATGATGGACAAGATTGAAGACGTATTGTTCGATCTTGCTGAGAAGTCGCATGATCGTGAGCGCAGCAATCTCTACATGAATGCCCGTGGTCTGACCAGCACCAATCGGGCAACGCTGGAAGCCAGCTTTCGGCAGCAGTTCATGGAAGCCTTTGACGCGGCGATCCTGAACCCCAAAGGCCAGTCTGCGAAAATGAACGAGCTCGACTGGGGGTCACTGGAGCTCTCGCTGGTTGATAACAAGGACTACGAAGAATCGTTGGCGGTGAAAAACATCGCCACCAAGCTGCGCAGCAACTGCAATGAAGAGCTGTCCGCGCTGGATCAGCGTCTAGGGGTGCTGTTGAGTTCCCCCGAGCTGGAAGACGAAAGCAGTCCGCTGTCGCCGCACCGCATCTGTGAAGCCTTTGGCAGTGCATGTGACAGCCTGCAGGCCGAGCTGGATGTTAAACTGATCATCCTCAAGCTGTTCGAGCAAATGGTATCGGGCGATGTCCGCAGCATGTACCACGAACTGAACAGCTTTCTGATTGCCCGCAATGTGCTGCCCAAGATTCCCCTGGCCGTGCGTCGCCGTAACGCAGCCAACCAGGGATTCAATCCGGAGCAGGCCCGCGCCGCCGAGCAGGAGCAGCCTCAGGCCGCCTCCGCCGCGGATGCTGCGGCCCTGAACCCGGAGCAGGTTGAGCAGGGGCTGATGGCGCTGTTGCAACAGATGGTGCAGCACGGTCGTGCGCAATTGCCGATGTCGCTGGGGGGCGCCGCCATGCCGGTGTCCAATGCCGGTGCCAGTGTACTGCCGGTGCTGGAGCGCTTGCAGCAAGGCGAAATGCCGGATGGTGTTCACTTCCGCTCCAATATCGACTGGACGTCGCTGGAAACCTTGGGCGCGCCCAATGTGCTGCGTGCCCTGAAAGAGGATGTGCTTGACGGCCAAGCCTCGCAGGTCGAAACCCTGACCATCGACATCGTGTCGATGTTGTTCGACTACATCTTTGAGCAGCGCAATATCCCGGCGGAGATCAAGGCCCTGCTGGGCCGTTTGCAGATCCCGGTGCTGAAGGTTGCCCTGCTGGATGCCAAGTTCTTCTCGCGCAAGCAGCACCCGGCCCGCCGTTTGCTGGATGCGCTGGCGCAATCCTCGCTGGGCTGGAGCGCAGAGGCTGAAGGTGGCGATCGCTTCAAGGCGATGGTCGAGCGCATTGTCCAGACCATCGTGACCGAGTTTACCGACGACGTCGGCCTGTTTGAAACACAGGAAGCGGTGCTACAGCAGTTCCTCGCAGAAGAGGAGCGTCTGGCTGCAGAACTGGCGCAGCAATCTGCACGGGTACTGTTTGCCCAGGAGCAGCTGGAAGTGGCGCGTGGCATGGTGGAAGCCGAGCTGCGCCAGCGTGTACAGAAAGCCGATGTGCCCGCGGTGGTGCGTGACTTCCTCGCCAAGTACTGGGGCGGGGCCATGATCGACGCCTACCAGCAGGGCGGGGTGAATGGCGCGCCATGGGCGGAAACCCTGCAAACCATGGATGACCTGATCTGGTCATGCGAGCCGAAGACCTCTACCGAAGAGCGCATGCGGCTGGTGGGCTTGCTGCAGCCTATGCTGAAGCGGCTGGAAACCGTGATGGACAGCAAGGAAACGCCGAAGGAAGAAAAGGAACGTTTCCTGGCGGAAATGGTGCGCTGCCACTCCGCGGCCATCAAGGCGGGCATGAAGCCAGACACCGCCGGGCCTCAAATCCGCCAGCCTGTGCCTGATGTCAATATCGAGCTGCCCCCTGTGCCTGAAATGCCGGTGCAGCATGAATTGCAACCGGTGGATGTACTGCTGACCGACTTGGTACCGGAACACCTGGAGCCGTTGCCGGAAGTCGAGCAGCCTCTGGTGCCTGCAGATGTGGCCGCGGCGGACCGCTATCTGTGGACCGTGGCACAAATGAAGCGTGGCACTTGGGTGGATTTCATGGCTGACGATGGCATGGTGACGCGCGCCAAACTGGCATGGATCAGCCCGCACAAAGGCATGTACCTGTTTACCAACCGCTTTGGTGGTAATGCCATGTCGATCCCGCGTGAGGCGCTGGCAGCCAAGATGCGGGCAGGCAAGGTTGAGCTGGTGGATGACAGCGCCTTGCTTGATCGTGCGGTGTCGGCGGTGATGGACCGACTGCAGCAGGATGCCGCACCTACGGCCTGAGCGGCAGGGGCTGGTGATAGCGTCAAGCAGATCAAGCCCGGCGGTTGCCGGGCTTTTCTCATGGCGTGGAGAGGGACGTGCCTGGGCGCAAAGCGCGCGCCAGTAGCGCCAATGCGATAAAGCAGCCCGTGATGGCAAACATCACCCAGCGTATCGAGCTTTGATCCGCAATCCAGCCCAATAGCCAGGGACCTGCCAGTGAACCAAGGGAGGCCATGCTGGCGACCACCGGAATGGCGGCCGCGCCGTGTCGGCCTGTGGCTGAAAAAAGTAGAGGAAAGACGGACGCATGCCCCAAGCCCACCAGAATAATCCCCAGAAGCATGCCATCCAGGCGCCCAGCCAGGGTCGCTACCCCCAGGCCGGCAGCGGCTAATAGACCACCGGCTGCAACCAGTTGAGGCGCGCCCCAACGCTCGGCATTGGCATCCGAGCGAAAGCGGCCAATCGTTGCCGCGAGCGCAAACAAGGCCAGGCTCGCGGCGGCCCATGCCTCACCCGCATGCAGCACCTGATTGAAGTAAGCAGGAAGCCAGCCGTTGATGGCGCTCTCGGTCATGGCTGCCATGCAGCCCAGCGCACCCAGCTCCAGTACGGCACGCGAAGGGCGTTGAAACAGGCGGGCGGTGCTGCGTGGTGCGGTCTTATCCTGAATCAAGCGGGGATGGGCGAGGATAAAAACCGCCATGACGGCCATGCCGAGCAGGGGGAAATGCCAGGCAATCGGTAACTGTAGCCGGGCTGCCAGCGCGGCCAGAATGGCACCGGTGAATGTCCCCACGTAGAACACCGCATGCTGGAATCCCATATTGCGTTGCTTGCTTTGAAACTCAAGCAACGCGCCCTGACTGTTGATGGCTACGCCGACGCAACTGCCAATGATCCCCTGCACGAACAGGGCCGCCTGAAGTGTGGCAAGTGATGGCCAGAAGGGGATCAGGCTGAAGCCCAGCCCCATCAGCATACCGCAGCGCAGGCACATGGTCTGGCTACCCCAGTGGTGTAATAGCCAGCGGGTGAGCGGAAAAGCCAGCAGCCCCCCGAGCCCCATCGACAACAGCAGGCGGCTCCAGCCTAGCGCGTCCAGATGGTATTGCAGCTGCAGTGCGGGCTGGCGCGCAAATAGGCTGCTGCCAATGGCGCCGCAGGCGATAAAGAACACGGCCAGTGCAAGGCGAGCATGGCGGTAGGCGCGATCAGGGGACATCCGGATTCCTGGCTGGCGGGACAACGGCATGCACTGCCAGGCGGCATCGGTGGGGGGGAGGACCGGCAGTGGTGTAACCACTATGATACCAGAGCGCCTGCCATTCTGGCAGGCTGAAAAGCCGGCTGTTGGAGGCGGGCGGACTATTGTCCACCCGACAAGGAAGCGGTCAGCGCCGAGGCAGGCGAGGGCGCTTGCCCACTGTCAGCATGACTTCCTGCGACTGATTATTGCGGAGCAAGCGCACTTTCACTGAGATGCCTGGCTTCAACGCGGCAATGATATCCAGCATGCTGTAGGAGTCTTTCAGCGTCTTGCCGTCAATCTCCACCAGCAAATCACCGGATTTGACGCCGGCCTTGTCTGCCGGGCCATTACGGACCACGCCCGCAATCAGGGCACCCTCACTGGTATCCAGGTTGAAAGAAGTCGCCAGTTCGGCATTGAGATCCTGCACCTCCACACCGATCCAGCCCCGTGTCACGCTGCCGTTCTGGATGATCTGCTCCATCACGTTGCGTGCGGTGGTGACTGGAATGGCAAAGCCAATGCCCTGCGAACCGCCGCTTTGTGAATAGATGGCGCTGTTGATGCCGATCAGCTGGCCCTTGTGGTCGACCAGTGCACCGCCAGAGTTGCCGGGGTTGATGGCTGCATCGGTCTGAATGAAGTTCTCGAACGTGTTCAGCCCCAGGTGATTGCGGCCCAGTGCGGACACAATACCCAGCGTCACCGTTTGGCCGAAACCGAAAGGCTGGCCAATCGCCAGCACCACGTCGCCAACCTTGACCTGCTCCGGGTTGCCAAAATGGATGGCGGGTAAGTCCTTGCCCGCATCAATCTTCAGCACCGCCAGATCCGTATCCGGGTCAGCCCCCACCAGGGTAGCGGTCAACTTGCGGCCATCACTGAGGGCGACCTTGATTTCATCTGCCGCTTCAATCACATGATTATTGGTGATGATGAAACCGTCTTTGCTGACAATGACGCCAGAGCCGAGGCTGGAGCTGGGCTCGTCCTCTTCGCTATCCTGGCGATCGCCAAAAAAGCGCTTGAAGAACGGGTCCTCCAGCAATGGATTCTGCGAGCGACGTACCTGTTTGCTGGTAAAGACGTTCACCACAGAGGGGATGGCGGCTTGCACGGCTGGGCTGAAGCTGTTGGTGGTCGGTGCTGCCACCGGTCCGGATGCGGCGTGAGCCGCGGGTGGGGGTAGCGTCACAGGGCGCGGTTGCTGAATGGGCAGGCCCCACTCAGGACGAAAAAGCCCCACCACGGCCCAGACGCCAAGACAGACCGTCAGGGTTTGTGCAAAAATCAGCCACAGTTTTTTCATTGGAATAACAAAGAGATGGTACAGGTCGATCAACTGTCGGAGTATACCGCACAATTCCTGAATGTACGTCAGTTCCGCGATTATGCGCCGAACGGCTTGCAGGTGGCCGGGCGGTCACAGGTCAGCAAGGTGGTGGCGGGGGTGTCTGCCAACCGGCTGCTGATTGAGGCGGCCATTGAGCAGCAGGCCGATGCCATTGTGGTTCACCATGGTTTTTTCTGGAAGAACGAAGACCCCTGCTTGACCGGGTGGCGGCGTGAACGCATCCGCTTGCTGTTGCAACATGACATCAATCTGTTTGCCTATCATCTGCCGCTTGATGCGCACCCCGAGGTGGGCAACAACGCGCAGCTGGCGCTGCAGATGGGGTGGCAGACGACCGCACAGACTGGTGAGCAGGGGCTGCTGCATCTGGGGACGGGCCCACAGTGTACGTTGGCGGAATTGGGGGAGGCCTTGCAGCGACGTTTGCAGCGTGAGCCGCTGCTGCTGGGTGATCCACAACAAGCTGTGCAGCGCCTGGCCTGGTGTACAGGCGGGGCGCAGGGGTATTTCGAGGATGCCATCGCGGCAGGGGTGGATGCCTTCATCACTGGCGAAGTCTCTGAGCGGATGGCGGATATGGCGCGTGAAAGCGGTGTGGCCTTCGTGTCAGCCGGCCACTATGCCACTGAGCAGTACGGGGTACAGGCGCTGGCCGCACACTGGAGCGCTCAGTTTGGGGTGGATTGTCGCTTCGTGGCAGTGCCTAACCCGGTGTAAGCCCGCCTTGCGGGGGGGCGGTGGATCGCCTAAGGTGAAGGGTGAGGGCCCTATTCATGCGGGAATCTGTGCCACGGCAATAATTCACTGGAGCGAAGCTGATGAAAAGTCTGTTCCGTCCCGCTGTCAGTTTGTTCAACCGGCTGGGCTATAGCCGGAAGTTTCTGCTGTTTGCCTTGTTGATGCTGGTGCCTATCGTGGTACTGCTGCTGATGCTGAACCAAGCCATGCAGGACGACATCCACTTTGCCAACAAAGAGCGGGATGGCTTGGTATTGCTGGCACCGGCCAATGACTTGCTGGCCTTGGTAGCTCGGCGGCGAGGTCTGGTGACCGGGGTGGCCATGGGCGACAAGAAAACCATGCCCGCCGCCCTGCAGGCGCATGATCAGAAGGTCGTCCAGGCCCTGAAGGCACTGGAGCAGGCGGAGCAATCGTTGTCGGACCGCCTGGGAACGGGGGCGGAGTTCCAGAAGTTGAAAACAGCCCTGCAAACCTTGCCCAAACCCAATGGGGCCGACGCCGAGGCCAATCGCAAGACCAATGCGGCGGCTGTGAATGCGGTGGCACGCTATATCTCGGCCGTGGGGGACAAGTCGAACTTGATCCTCGACCCGGAGTTAACCTCCTACTACCTGATGGATACGGTGGTAGGTCGCTTGCCCTATCTGCAGGAGTCTGTGGGTGAGGTAGAAGATTTGGCAACGGGTGTATTGGTACGGTCTTTCCCGGATGTGTCGGAAAAAGACCCGATGCAGATCTCACTGTATACCCTGCTGCCCAATATGGACACCGTGACGGGCAACCAGCAGCGTTTGCTGGAGCTGGCACCGACCCTGAAAGGGGCATTATCGGGGCCTACCAGCAGCCTGGAGGCCGATGTCAAAGCCCTGCGTGATGTGTATGGCAAGGAGGTCGTGGGTACGCTGGCTTACACCCTGCCCGTGGCGGAACTCACCAAGAAGGTGGATGCTGTCAGCACAGGTATCCATGCACTGAGTAAAGCCATCTACCCACAACTGGATCGTCTGCTGAGCGAGCGTATTGCGCGCTCGGAAGGCAAGCTGATGCTGGCTTTCATGGTCATTGCCGTGGTGGTGGTGGTGGCGGTCTACCTGTTCATTGGTGCATTTTTCTCCATTGTTCGTGCCATCAATCAGCTGGAAACCGCATCCTCCCAGATGGCCTCCGGAAAACTGTCTGTGCGGGTGGAACTGGAGGCCAAGGATGAAACCGCGCGGGTTGCGGCCAGTTTCAACCATATGGCGGATCAATTCAGTCAGCTGCTGCGGCAAGCTTCAGGTTCTGCAGTAGCGGTGGCCGATGCTTCCCGTGCCTTGTCCAGTAACGCGTCCAGTATTGTTGACGGCACCACGCGGCAGGGTGAGGCCGTTATGGCTGCATCCAGTGCAGTGGAGCAGATGAGCGCCAGCATTGGGGCGGTGTCGGACAGTGTTACGGATACGGTCAAGATTGCGGGCCGGGCCAGCTCGCTCTCGCAAGAAGGGCAGCGCGCGGTGCACGATGTCGAGCGTGAGATCCATGCGGTAGCGGATTCGGTTCGGCAGGCAGCGCAAACGGTGCAAAGCCTGGCGCAACAGTCGGCGGATATTGGTCAAATCGTCAATGTGATCAAGGAAGTGGCGGATCAGACCAACCTGCTGGCCCTGAATGCCGCGATTGAGGCCGCACGTGCGGGTGAGCAAGGTCGCGGGTTTGCAGTGGTGGCGGATGAGGTGCGCAAGCTGGCAGAACGGACCACGCAGGCGACCTCTGAAATCAATCAGAAGATCCAGGGGGTGCAGCATCAGGTCAAGGTCACGGTAGACACCATGATGGTGGGTAATAACCGGGTGGGCCAATGCGAACAACTGGCACAGCAAGCGGCTGAATCCCTGACCGCTATTTACCAGCAGGCTCAGGCGGCTCAAGAGCGCATCCAGCAGATTGCGGTGGCTGCGGAGCAGCAGAATACCGCCAGCCATAATATCGCGGCCAATATTCAGGATATCGCGGACATGGCGGATCGTAACCGGGCGGTGGTGGAGCAGACGGCGGAGGCCATCCGTGGCATGGAAGTCCGCGTGACAGAGCTGAATCAGTCGGTGCAGCGATTCGAACTGTAAGCCTGCCTCAGGCTTCGCGAGTGAGGGCAAGCCGCTTGGCCATGGTGTGGCTCGCGGCATGATGAGGCGGAGTGTGTGACCTGATGGTCGCCGTGGCAGCAATGCATGCGTCAGCCCCTCATCTGCCCCCATGAAAAAACCCCGCCGCAGCGGGGTTTTTTCATGGGGTATTCCTCAGTGACTGAGGGCCGGTTCCGTATCAAACACCAGGGTGACTTGCTCTGCCTCATCCAGGTCGATGGTCACGTGGCCGCCATCCACCAGCCGGCCAAACAGCAGCTCGTCGGCCAGTGCCTTGCGAATGGTATCCTGAATCAGGCGGGACATCGGGCGGGCACCCATCGCCGGATCAAAGCCATGCTTGGCCAGATGCGCGCGCAAGGCCTCGGTAAAGGTCGCGTCCACCTTCTTCTCATGCAGCTGGCCTTCCAGTTGCATCAGGAACTTGTCCACCACCCGCAGGATGATCTGCTCGGTGAGGGGCTGGAAGGAGATGGTTGCATCCAGGCGGTTGCGGAATTCCGGGGTAAACAGGCGCTTGATTTCGCCCATTTCATCACCGGCCTCACGATGGGTGGTGAAGCCAATGGTGGCCTTGTTCAGCGTTTCGGCGCCCGCATTGGTGGTCATGATCAGGATCACGTTGCGGAAATCCGCCTTGCGGCCATTGTTGTCCGTCAACGTGCCATGGTCCATCACCTGCAGCAGCACATTGAAGATATCCGGATGTGCTTTTTCGATCTCGTCCAGCAGCAACACGCTGAACGGATGCTTGGTGATGGCTTCGGTCAGCAGGCCGCCCTGCTCATAGCCGACATAACCGGGTGGCGCGCCAATCAGGCGGCTGACGGCGTGACGCTCCATGTACTCCGACATGTCGAAGCGGATCAGCTCCACGCCAAGCGTATACGCCATCTGGCGGGCGACCTCGGTCTTGCCCACCCCGGTCGGGCCACTGAACAGGAAGGAACCGATCGGTTTCTGCGGATTCCCCAGCCCAGACCGAGCCATCTTGATGGCAGATGCCAGCGCGTCGATGGCTTTGTCTTGTCCGAACACCACGTTCTTCAGGTCACGGTCCAGCGTGCGCAGGGCATTGCGGTCGTCTGCCGATACCGTTTTGGGCGGGATGCGGGCGATCTTGGCAATGATCTCTTCGATCTCGTGTTTGCTGATGGTCTTCTTCTGCTTCGACTTCGGCAGGATTTTCTGTGCCGCACCGGCTTCGTCGATCACGTCGATGGCCTTGTCCGGCAGATGACGGTCATTGATGTACTTGGCAGAGAGTTCAGCCGCACTGGTCAGTGCCGACGGCGAGTACTTTACACCATGGTGTTCTTCAAAGCGGGACTTCAGACCGCGCAGAATCTGCACGGTTTCTTCCACTGTCGGTTCATTGACGTCGATCTTCTGGAAGCGGCGTGACAGCGCGTTGTCCTTCTCGAACACGCCCCGGTACTCGGTGTAGGTCGTCGCCCCAATGCACTTGAGTGAACCATTGGCCAGCGCCGGTTTCAGCAGGTTGGAGGCGTCCAGCGTCCCCCCCGAGGCGGCACCGGCGCCGATCAGGGTATGGATTTCGTCAATGAAGAGAATGTTGTCCGGGTTCTCGACCAGCAGCTTCAGCACCGCTTTCAGGCGCTGTTCAAAGTCGCCACGGTATTTGGTGCCCGCCAGCAGCGCGCCCATATCGAGGGCATAGATGGTGGCATTGGCCAGCACATCCGGCACGCTGCCTTCTACGATGCGGCGGGCCAGGCCCTCGGCAATCGCGGTTTTACCGACCCCGGCTTCGCCCACCAGCAGCGGGTTGTTCTTGCGGCGGCGGCACAGGATCTGGATCACCCGCTCCAGCTCGTGGTCACGGCCAATGACCGGGTCGATTTTGCCGGCCAGCGCCCGCTCGTTCAGATTCTGGGTGTAGTTCTCCAGCGCCGAGCCGTTGCTGCCTTCCTGCTCGTGCTCGCTGTCCTGCTGTTCCTTCGGAGCGTGCTGCTCAGCAGTCTTCTTGATGCCGTGCGAAATGAAGTTGACCACATCCAGCCGGGTGACCCCCTGCTGGTGCAGGTAATACACCGCGTGTGAATCTTTCTCGCCAAAGATGGCCACCAGCACATTGGCACCGGTCACTTCCTTCTTGCCGCTGGACTGCACATGCAGGATGGCGCGCTGGATCACACGCTGGAAGCCCAGGGTGGGTTGGGTGTCGATTTCATCATTGCCAGGAACGACCGGTGAGTTTTCCTGAATGAAATCGCTGAGCTGTTTGCGCAGAGCATCAATATTGATGGCGCAGGCTTTCAGCACTTCAATGGAGGCCGGGTTGTCCAGCAAGGCCAGCAGCAGGTGCTCAACCCCGATGTATTCATGGCGTTTCTGTCGGGCTTCGACAAAAGCCATGTGCAAGGTCACTTCCAGGTCTTGCGCGATCATGTCAATTCTCCTCCATCACGCATTGCAGGGGGTGTTGGTGCTGTCGTGCAAACTGCATAACCTGCGCCACTTTGGTTTCAGCGACATCCTTGACATAGACACCGCATATACCGCGTCCTTGATGATGCACCATCAACATCACCCGTGTGGCCTGAGCCTCGTCCATGTGAAAAAAGTGCTGCAACAGAGCCACCACAAAATCCTGCGGGGTAAAGTCGTCATTCAGCAGGACGACTTTCCACAGGGGCGGCGGTGTGGTTTTGGCCCTTTTTTCGGCAATCCGTTCAATTTCTTGATGCTTGTTACTCATCTGATCCTGCATTGGGGGGAGGTAGGTTATGGCGCCGTCCTTGATTCTGCGGGACATTCGCAACCCGATACAAACACGCCCGGACTGTCTGGGAGTGTAACGCGAAACTCACTGCCCTCCAGTGTTAATTTTTGTCCGGATTGTGGTTTTTGCAAGCGCTACAACTGAGGTTTTTGTAATTGCTTGAAGACACTTGACTTCCCTATGGAAATGCGACTTAATGCGTTGCGTTTGCTCTTTCAAGAGAACGTTGAACCGATTCGATCTGTCGCGCCCTTGAAACTCAAACCTACCCTTGTCACGTAACACTATCAAGTCTGTAAAGCAGGAGCATAAAAAAGATGGCAACTGGTACCGTCAAATGGTTCAACGACTCCAAAGGTTTCGGCTTCATTACCCCGGATGATGGTGGTGAAGACCTGTTCGCACACTTCTCGGCAATCAACATGCCGGGTTTCAAGACCCTGAAGGAAGGCCAAAAGGTCTCCTTCGACGTGACCACCGGTCCGAAGGGTAAGCAAGCTGCCAACATCCAGTCCAACGGCTGATTGTCGGTAGTCTGCAACAAAAAACCCGCCGCTGGCGGGTTTTTTGTTGTCTGCGGCAGGCTGGCTAGAGGCGGGAAGCGGTGGCTTGCAGCGTGGCCCGGCTCATCGGGTAGCACACCTGGTACATCAGCAGCAAGGTCAGGAAGCCGGTCAGGGCAATCACGACCCAACCCAGTGCCGGCAGCCCCCATCGCAAGGCATGCTCGTACAGCCAGCCGCTGGCAATGTAGCCAATACTGCCCGCCAGTGCCATCCCCAGGCTGGCCAACCCCAGATACGAGCCGCGCATGCGGGCATCAATCCGGCTGGCCCCCGCTTCTTGCAGCGCCGGGTCGCCCAGCACAATACCAAGCAGGAACAAGGTCAGCGCTGGCCACAAGGTCAGGTTGTCATTGGCCATGCCCACCAACAGCAGGCCCAGCACCATCAGGCTCATGCCGGTGATCAGGCGGGCCTCACAACGCCAGCGCCCGGCCAGCCAGCGTGCCAGCGGATACTGCACGCACAGGGTGAGCACCATTTCCAGTGTATAGAGCCAGGCCACATGGGTTTTGCCACTGATGCGGCTGATCAGCATGGGCAGAGTAGACATGACTTGTAGCCACATCAGCCAGTAGCCTGCCGTCGCCAGCACAAAACGCGCATAGGGTTTGTCCTGCCAGGCCGTACGCAGGCCATGGAACAGATTATCCTGCCGCACACCCACCCGAAAGGCAGGCAAGAAGCGCAGGGTCACCAGGGAAGCCAGGCCAAAGCTGACGGCGCCAGCATAGGCCACCCAGCGGAAGTCCCAGTGCAACAGCCAGCTGCCCAGAGCCGCACCACCGCTGGCACACAAGGTGCCGAGCATCCCGAGCAACGCATAGTAGCGGGCGCGCTCGGCAGGGCGGGTCAGCTTGACGATGGTGGCAGTCTTGGGCGCGTCAAACAAGGCGCCCCCAATACCCGCAATGACACAGGACAGCAGTAACCCCGCCATGCTGTTGGCTTCTGCCAGCACCAGGAAAGAGGCTGCACGCGTGGCCAGGCCTGCTGCGATCAGTGGCTTACTGCCCCAACGGTCCGCCATGGCACCGCCAAACAGGCCTAAGCCTTGCTGGGTCAAGGAGCGCAGGGCGAGCCCGGTGCTGACCAGGGTGGCTGACCAGCCCAGGTTTTCCACGAAGTGAACCGTGATCATCGGGAAAACCAGGTAGAAGCCGGTGATCACCAGCAGGTTGTCAAACAGGACCAACCACTGTGAGTGGAGGCGGATGCGGTGGGGCGAGCGGGCAGACATGGCGATGGCATTCGGTGAACACAGGATCACAGTCTAGGCGCATGCTTTGATATTCTCTAGAATGATTGGAGTTATATTTCATATCAGTAATGCTTATGTCTATTACGCTGGATGATCTACGCCTGATTCAGGAAGTGGCCACCCATGGCAGCTTCAGCAAGGCTGCCGCCAGCCTGCGCTGCTCGCAGCCGCAGGTCAGCATGCGGGTGGCCCAACTGGAGGCAACGGTAGGGGCCATCCTGTTTGAGCGGCACCGCCGCGGCGTGCGTAGCACAGCGGCCTGCGAGGTCTTGCTTCCGTACTTGCAACGCGCTCAGGCGCAGGTGGAAGAGGGGCTGCTGGCGGTCAAAGGGGTGTCAGCCATTCCCAAGATCACCATTGGCAGCCTGCCGTCACTGGCGCACACCATATTTGCCTCGCTGCTGGGCAAGCTGGCGTCCGCCCCGATGGAGATTACCTGCACCACCGGGCATTCCAATGAAGTGATTCGTGGCATTCTGGAAGATACCGTGCAGGTGGGCTTCATACTGGATGCACCGGCCATGGCAGGTATTCAGATGGAGCTGCTGTGGAATAGCCCGATCATTGCTGTTGCAGCGTCGACACACCCATTGGCTACCCGCAAGACGCTGTCGCTGGCGGATATTGCGGCTTACCGGCTGGCGCCACAGAACTGGGGCGATGAATGTGAAGTGCTGCTATCCACGCTACGCAGCTTGCGTAGCGAGCCCATGCCACTGCACCGGGTGGCACCCGCCAATGCGGCGCGTGCGCTGGTGCTGGAGCAAGGCTTTATTTCTTTCATGCCGGAGATGACGGTGGTGCGGGAACTGAGGCTGGGCAGCATGGTGCGTCTGCCGGTGCAGGACCTGCCGCAGTGGTACTGGCGCATCATGATGGCGTGGCGGGCGGGCAAGCAGATTTCCCCGGCCAAGCAGCAACTGCTGGAAACGGGCCGTGCACTGGCGCGCGCCTTGCGACCCTTGCCGGAATGAAAACGGCCTGCACAGGCAGGCCGTGGGCTTGCGCTGGAGCGGCTTACATCATGTGCTGGCCGCCATTCATGGCGATATTGGCACCCGTGATGTAGCCTGCATCCTCCGAGGCGAGGAAGGCCACCACGCCGGCCACTTCTTCCGGCTTGCCCAGGCGGCCCACCGGAATGCCTGCCACGATCTGCTGGCGGACTTCTTCCTTGATGGCCATTACCATGTCAGTGCCGATATAGCCGGGGCTGATGGTGTTGACCGTGATACCCTTGCGCGCTACTTCCTGTGCCAAGGCCATGCTGAAGCCATGCATGCCGGCTTTGGCGGCAGAGTAGTTGGTTTGACCAAACTGACCTTTCTGGCCATTGATCGAGGCGATATTGATGATGCGGCCCCATCCCGCTTCCAGCATGGCTTCCAGCACGGGCTTGGTGATGTTGTACAAGGAGTCCAGGTTGGTGGCCATCACCGCATCCCAAGCATCCTTGCCCATTTTGCGGAAGGTGCCATCACGGGTAATGCCCGCGTTGTTGACCAGCACATCAATCGTGCCGACCTCACTCAGTACCTTGCCGACCATGGCCAAGCAGGCATCGGTGTCTGTCACGTCACAATGATATGCATGAAAGGTATAGCCTTCGGCCGCTTGGGCGGCCAGCCAGTCGTTTTCCTTGCCGGGGCGGCTGTAGGTGGTAACGACGGTCATCCCAGCATCAGCCAGTCGGCGGCAAATGGCTGTGCCAATGCCGCCCATGCCGCCGGTAACCAAGGCGATGTGCTTGCTGGTGGTCATGTTCTTTCTCCTTATGAGTCGAAATTCAATGGCGCCAGTGCAGCCTGAAATGCAGCGCAAAAAAATCCTATCACGCGTTTATGACGACAGTAAGAAAAGTTTCATGTTGTGAATCAACATTTCACATTGAATCAGGGCTTTGCCCTGTCTTTTAGTACAGCTGGCGCGGGCTGGAACCTGCTAAGCTTGGGCTTGGTCATCATCAAGCAAGGTTGGCATGCAGCGCATTGTCTTTCTGGATCAGGCATCATTACCCGTACCGTTGCCGCCTGTGACTTTCCCCCATGTCTGGGTCAGCTATCCAGCCACCCGAGCGGAAGAGCGGGCTGTGCGCCTGCAGGGGGCAAGCATCGCGGTGGTCAACAAGGTCCGAATGGATGCCGAGCTGCTGGCGGCATTGCCTGATTTACGGATGATCGCGCTGGCGGC
The DNA here is from genome assembly GCF_012641365.1 of Leeia aquatica. Lineage (NCBI taxonomy): Bacteria > Pseudomonadati > Pseudomonadota > Betaproteobacteria > Neisseriales > Leeiaceae > Leeia > Leeia aquatica. The sequence goes on along the minus strand of NZ_JABAIM010000005.1, from coordinate 24,411 downwards.
GACCGGCAGTGACAATATCGACTTGCAAGCCTGTCAGGAGCGCGGCATTGCTGTCAGCAATATCCGTGACTATGCGCTGGACTCTGTGCCCGAGCATGCCCTGGCGATGTTGTTTGCCTTGCGGCGGGCCTTGCCTCACTACCGACAGGCTATGCAGCAGGGAGAATGGCAGCAAGCCGGGCAATTCTGCCTGTTTGGCCCGCCCTTGCTGGACGTGGCGGGAAGCCGGCTGGGCATCGTCGGGCATGGCAGCCTGGGCCAAGCGCTGGCACGCAAGGCGCAAGCGTTGGGCATGCAGGTATGGTTTGCTGAACGCAAGGGGGCGGTAAGGTGTCGGCCGGGTTATCACCCCTTTGATGAGGTGCTGCAACAGTGCGATGCCATCAGCCTGCATTGCCCGCTGACCCCGGAAACCCGCCACCTTATTGGTGCGCGAGAGTTAGCCTTGATGCCGCGCCATGCCATCGTGCTCAATACCGCACGTGGTGCCCTGATTGAGCCCCATGCCTTGCTGCAAGCGCTGCGCGCAGGCCGCTTGGGGGGCGCGGGGATTGATGTGCTGCCCGAGGAGCCGCCCATTCATGGTCACCCTCTGCTGGAGGCGGCACTGCCTAACCTGCTGGTAACGCCTCATGTGGCGTGGGCCAGCCAGCAAGCCATGCAGCAGCTGGCGATACAGCTGGTCGAGAACCTGCATGCCTTTTGGGCTGGGGAGCGTTTGCGCCGCTTGGTATGATGGGCTCAGCGGCGCCGACCCTTGCCCTCTCTGGGATGGAAATCCCGAGCGTCTTTCACGCGTTGCTGACGCTGCTGCTGCCGTGCTTCCCGTCGCGCCTGCCGCATCTGCTCCAGGCGAGGCTGTCGGTCCAGGTCCAGCCCAAAGCCCTGCCCACGCCGGTTGTGCAGCTGCGACAGCCGTTCACCCAGATCCATATGACGATCGAGCCGGGCCAGCCGCTCACGCAGGCGGCCATCATGCGCCATCAGTAAGCCAGGGCGCGTACTGCTGGCAAAGGCTTCCTGCTCCGGCCCCACGGTCAGCACGTCACCATCCTGTTGAAGCTCGATTTCACCATCGTGTACGCCCGCATAAGTGCCCGCTTCCAGCTCAGCATCGGCACTGTCATCCGTGATCGCCATCACTTCGTAGTCGGTACCGCGAATGCCAATGGTGAGCTGAGGCGTTTTCAATTGGTAGGATGCCGGATGACGCTGACCGATGGCCCCGGTGACCGAACGTAACGAGCCGGTCAACAGGCTGAGCCAGCTGCGACCTTCCTCCGGTTGTTGCGGGTGATAACGATACGCTTCTATCCGTAGTTGGGTCTGTGCCCGCAAGGTCAGGCTGGCGCCATCCTGCATTGACAGGATGACCCAGCTATTCTGACCTGTACTGACCACATCGCCATTCTCCAGGGGATCATCCATCTCAATGGCTTCGCTGGACGTTTTCCCCACGTGGCGGACGGCAACGTTACCCTGACTGGCATGGACGTAGCCAACCGGACTGGATACGACGCTGAGCGAGCAGAGCAGGCTGATCACCGCAGCAAGCAGACATCGTGTCATGAGGCGTGCTCCAGATAGGCGGGAGGGTTAAGCTGCGTGGCGGAAACCACCCGATTGCGGCCTTGAGCCTTGGCGGCGTAGAGCGCCTTGTCTGCGTGATCAAGCCATTGCTCACAACTCTCACCCGGCTGGAACGCAGCAACACCGGCAGACAAGGTGACCCGCAAAGGAGGGGTATCCAGAATGGGCTGGCTGGCGATGTACTCGCGAAGTCGTTCTGCCAGCATCATGGCGGTACTTTCCTCGGTCATGGGCATGACAATGACGAACTCTTCACCGCCGTAACGGGCGATGGTGTCGGTCTGGCGTACCTGTGGGATGCAGCGCTGCACCAAGGCGCGCAAAACCTCATCTCCGATCAGGTGGCCGTGCTGGTCGTTCACCTGTTTGAAATGGTCCAGATCCAGCAGGATCAGGCTGACCGGGTGACGATAGCGCAGGCTTTTCTGCTGCTCCTGCTGCAACAGGTTGAACAGGAAGCGCCGGTTGTAGCAGCCCGTCAAGTCATCGTGGGTGGCCAGCTCATTGATCCGCTGCAGGGCGAGGTGCAGCTCGGCATTGTTGCGTTCCAATTCCTGGTTGGTGTGCTGCAGCACCTGATTCAGATGCGCATTTTCCAGCCGTGCTGAAATGCGGGCACTGAGCAGGCGGGAAGCTCGCCAGCCATAACTGAGCAGTACCACGACATAAACCAGACCGGCCAGGGCCAGAGCATGATCCAGCGCCTGGCCACGCCGGGCCAGTACCCAGAGGATCGGCACCCACATGGTCAGCAGCATGATGGCGCAACTGCGGAACACCACGGCGTAGATGATGATGTTCGCACCTGAAATGCCGCAGAGGAACAACAGCAGCAATAACTCGTACAACTGCGAGGCCGGAGAGAGGATGGGCAGGCTCAGTCCCCAGGCGAGTCCACTGAAGGTCAGGATCAGCAAATGCCGGTTGATCCAGAAGCGCGCTTCGGTGGCAGCAGGCTTGCGGCGAATGAAATGAATGATTTCATAGCCGTAGGCCAGGTCTACCCCGATGCGCAAAGTCAGCCACCACTGCAGGGCCGAGTGGGAAACCGCTGGCCACAGGACATAGCTGAGCAGCAGCCAAGCCAATGGTGCGGCCACCAGGGTGTCGCGAGTCTGATCGTGCAACAGCCGGGCCTGTTCACCCAGGGTTTCCTGCTGCAAGGAATGATGCGCGTGCATGCCCAGCCCCTGCTCCTCTGCAGTTCAGTTGAGGCGCGCTGTACGACGACCCTGTGGACGACGTCAGTCCTCTCTCTGCATTGTAGTGGGCGCTGGCATTTTTTCCGGCAAATGCGAGAGACGGACCTCACCGGCTTCGAACAGCAGCAGCTGCCCCGGCAGAATGGGGGTCCAGGCTTCATTATCGGTCAAGGGCTCGGTGGCAATCACCGCCACGCGGTCGGCCGGTGTGGTGACGGTACTGAAGTCGATCTCGACATCCTCATCCAGCAGGTGCGCAGTATGAAATGGCGCCTGCCGGATCAGGTAGCTCAGCTTGCTGCTGCAGTGGGTGATCAGCCAGCGCCCGTTGGACAGCATGAAATTGAAGGTGCCATGCTGTGCCAGCTCGGCAGCCCATTCGGCCACCACCGGGAACATGGCTGCAACGTCCGGCGCTTGGGTGAAGCGCTGCCGCAGCCGCTCCAGCAGATGGCAGAAAGCCTGTTCGCTATCGGTATCGCCCACCGCGCGGTAGTAGTGGCCCTGGCCAAAACCCGCAGGCAGGTTTTTCAGGTCGCCATTATGGGCAAACAGCCAGTACTCCCCCCACAGCTCGCGCTGAAAAGGGTGGCAGTTCTCCAGTTTGACCTCGCCCTGCGTCGCTTTGCGGATGTGCGCGATGACATTCAGGGATTTGATCGCATAGTGGTCCAGCAACTGGGCCACGGGGGACTGGCAGGCGGCCTGGCGGTCCAGAAAAACCCGGCAGCCGCGTCCCTCAAAAAAACCAATACCAAAGCCATCGCCGTGCTCACCGGTAATGCCGGAACGCTGGCGGAAGCCGCGAAATGAAAACTGGATATCGGTTGGGACATTACAATTCATGCCGAGCAGCTGGCACATGATGCGCTTCCACGACGGTACAATGGACATAGCATAGCGCGATTGCGGCACGCAGGCATGCAATTCCCGGTTTGTCGGCACGCCAATCAGGCACTAAACTGCAATCAGCCAGGACGGTATATGGCCACTGTCTGCCCAGCCCCTTGATGGAGTCCGAGCATGAGCCAGAAGACCATTCAGTTGACCGAACCCTTGTACCAATACTTGCTCAGCCACTCGCTGGCCGAGCATCCCTTGCAAAAGCAATTGCGCGAGGAAACCGATGACCTGCCGATGGCGCGCATGGCGACGGCACCGGAGCAAGGCCAGTTTCTCGGGGTGCTGATCAAGGCGCTACGGGTGAAACGCTATCTGGAGATTGGCACCTTTACCGGCTACAGCAGCCTGTCGGTGGGCTTGCACTTGCCGGAAGATGGCGAGATGGTGGCGCTGGAGCGCAAGCAGGAGTGGGCCGAAATGGCGCAGGTATACTGGGAGCGAGCCGGTTTTGCCAGCAGGGTGGACCTGCGGGTTGGCAATGCGCTCGACAGCCTGCAAGACCTGCTGGCGGAGGGGAAGGCCGGGTGGTTTGACCTCGCGTTTATTGATGCGGACAAGCCGCATTACAACGATTACTTTGAGGCCTGCCTGCAGCTGGTGCGGCCTCAGGGGCTCATCATCATCGACAATGTGTTGTGGCATGGCAATGTGATCAAGGCAGACCACACCGACGCGGATACCGAGGAAATGCGCGCCTTTAACCGTCGCGTACACCAAGACCCACGCGTGGAAATCACCATGCTGCCTTTGGGCGACGGCATGACCTTGGCTTACAAGCAGTGATGCGGCTGGCTGTTACCGTGGGCGTCTTCCGGTACAATAGGGTTTTTGCTGTGAGCTAGGCCATGACCACCATTGTTGTGGTGCGCAAAGGGGATCAGGTGGTGATTGCCGCCGACAGCCAGTCCACCTTTGGCGATACCCGTATTTCGGCTGGATTTGACGCCGCCTGGAACAAGATTTTTCGCAAGGGCGACAACTATCTGGCCATCTCTGGCAGTGCCGCGCACGATCTGGTGCTGCAACAGGCGCTGGGCAAGGAAAAGCGTCTGCGCCTGCATAGCCGGGCAGCCATCTTCGAGACTTTCCGCAAGTTGCACCCCAGGCTGAAAGAGGAATTCTTCCTGAACCCCAAAGAGGAAGAAGATGACCCCTACGAGTCCAACCACATGTCGATGCTGATCGCCAACCCGCATGGCATCTTCGGGGTGTACTCCATGCGCGAGGTCTATGAATACACCCGCTTCTGGGCAATTGGTAGTGGGCGCGAGTTTGCATTGGGGGCCATGCATACGGTGTACGATCAGCTGAACGATGCGGCCGCCATTGCCCGGATCGGGGTTGAGGCGGGGTGCACGTTTGACGTGGGCTCCAGCCTGCCGGAGACACAATATGTGGTGACGCTGTCTGCCACGGCGGGCAATGAAGAGGATTGAGACCATGTCAGACAACCTGAAACGCTTTCTGTTTGATGATGCCCCGGTGCGGGGGGCCATGGTGCAGCTGGAAACCGCTTGGCAGCAGGTGATTGATCGGCATGACTACCCGGATGACCTTAAGCTGGTACTGGGTGAGATGCTGGCTGCTGCGACGCTATTGTGTTCCAACATCAAATTCCAGGGCGCCTTGATCATGCAGCTGCATGGGACGGGGCCGTTACGGCTGGCGGTGGTGGAGTGTACCCATGACCTGATCGTGCGTGCCACCGCCAAGTGGGAAGGGCAGCTGAACGGCCTGACCTTGCAGGACATGCTGGGTCATGAGGGCAAGTTTGTCATTACGCTGGACCAGCTGGGGGCCGCGCAACCTTATCAGGGTATTGTTGCGCTGGAGGGGCGAACCATTGCCGAGATGCTGCAGCACTACATGCAGCGCTCCGAGCAACTGGAGACACACATCTCGCTGGCCGCCAACGAACAGCGAGCCTGCGGGTTGCTGCTGCAGCGGCTACCGGAGGGGCATGGCCCGCAAGAAGGCTGGCAGATGGTCGAACAGCTGGCACACACCGTGACACCGCTGGAGCTGATCAACCTGCCGCCCCTGCAGTTACTGCACCGCTTGTTTCACCAGATGGAAGTCCGGGTGCTGGCGGATGCCGAGGTGGCATTCGGTTGTCGTTGCAGCCGCGACAAGGTGGCCAATATGTTGCGCATGTTGGGGCGCGATGAGGTGATGTCGCTGGTGGCCGAGCAGGGCAGCGTGCAGGTGGGCTGCGAATTCTGCCACACCCAATATGTGTTTGACGGGGTGGATGCCGAGGCGCTATTCGCTTCTGTCGGCAGCAGTGTCGAAGGCTCCTCCCGCCAGCACTGAGGTCATGCCATAAAAAAGGCCCGCATCAGCGGGCCTTTGGGCGGAGCCTTTCAGGACTCATCGTCGGCATCGGCGTCCAGCGGGCTGCTGGACTCGCTGCCACTCTTCCAGCTCTTGGCCGCCTTTTTCAGCTTCTTGTACAGGTCAGGATGCTGTTCGCGCAGGTATTCGACAATTTCAAAATCTTCGCGGCGGACCTTGGTCAGGTCCAGATGCTCAACATGCACCAGGCGCAACAACTCGCGCACCGGTTTGGGCATATTGCGCCCGCTTTCATAGCGGGACCCACCACTCTGCGTAACGCCGATCCTGGTCCAGAACTCTTCCTGGTTCTGCCCCAGTTTCTTGCGAATGTCGCGGGGATTCAAAATCTTTTCAAACAGTTTCATGGCAGAATCTCTCGAATCGGTGAAACACTGCAGCTGACCTTACCTATTAAATGGCATATGCATAGGTACTATTCAGTTGTAGATGACAACCGTCCGGCAAGCAAGAAAAATAATGACGAGTGGGTGGCGAGCCGTTCCCCCGGCACTTGCATTGAGCAGTTATGGCTGCTTCCTTCCGGACCTGACCAGGTTCCTGCCATACAATGCGGGGCGGCCCGCCATGGATCAGCCTCTAATTATGAACGCTCGGACTTTAATTTGCAAAGGAAAAACATTGTTAAGCGCCGATGGATGGCATGATGTGGTTGCTGCAGTGTTGCAGTAGCGCGACGGCGACTGGTGTGATCTGTTACAGCATGTTACATGGCAGCTTGGCAGGGTGTTCATCCAGCATGGGTCAAGCTAGTATAAGCGTGTGCATGGCTGCATGCGGCTTATGCGAGTATCATTGTAATGATGTGATCAGTCAAGGGCGCTATAGGTGGCTGCCAATAACCCGCAATTCCAGACCGGTTTGATCTTTTCCAAAACCCTGCAAGGGGAAGAGGAGGTCAAGTCACGCCAGCTGCAGCTGGAACGGAACGTGCGACTGGTACTCATTCTGGTGGATGGCGTCACGCCTGTTGCGCAGCTGCTGGAGAAAGTCCCCAGCACTGAGAATGTACCCAGCATTCTGGCGCGACTTTGGCGCGAGGGACTGATCGAACCAGCCAGCATGCCATCGCAGGCGCCAGACATGTCGCCGGGCGAACTGGGGCCCGCCAGTCAGACCCCTTTCCGCAACAGCCAGCCGCTGACCCAGCCACCGATCGTTCGCAATGAGCCGGTATGGGGGGATCCTGTGCCGGATGAGCCCCTGACCGAAATGCCGCCCCTGCGTGCAGAGCCACCCTTGCGTGGCGGCCGTAGCGCCACACCAGCCAAGCCGCCGTCTCCGGAGAAGGCCGGTGTGCTGCATCAACTGACACAATGGTGGTCTTCCCGGCGATCCCGCGGGGCTCCCCGGACACGAGTAGATCGCGTCAAAGCCAGTCGACAAGCCGGTTTGATCTTGCTGGTCGGGCTGGTGCTGACTCTGGGCGCGACCGCCGCCTTGCCCTGGCTGCCTATCCAGTGGCAGCCCGCGATTGCCCAGCAGGTGAGTGATGTCTTGTGCGGGCAGGGCTCGCACTATGCCAAAGTACGCGCGGCCATGTGGCCCAGCCCGCATTGGCAGGTTGAAGACATTGCCGGCGACGGATGTACCGCGCCGATTGCATCACTGGAGATCCGTTTTCCCTGGCTGGCGCTGGTGCATCAGGACCTGCCGCCGGATCAATTGTTGCTCAAGGGCATGACCCTGGATGCAGGGCAGCTGTCAGGCTTCCTGCAGCGCAAAGGAGGGGATGGCCGCCTGCCGGTGATCCGCCTGCAGGAGTTCACCTTGAAGCTGGCCGGGCAGGACTGGGCAGGCTTGAATGGTGAAATGACCCTGGAAGCCGCGGGTGTCTCGCACTTGCGGCTGGCAGGGGAGGCCATGAGCTTTACCCTCAAGCGGGAGGGCGCTGGCTATGCGCTGGAGGGGGCGGCAAATGGTCTGAAGATTGCTGGTGTCAGCCTGGATGATGTGTCGGCAAAAGGCGTGTGGTTGAGCGATCGCCTGAACCTGAACGAGCTGGTGGTACGTGCCGCTGGCGGTAGTGCCCAAGGCCGTGGCAGCCTGAGCCTGGGGGCCACCTTGCAGTGGCAGGCCGATCTGGCGGTTCAGCAGCTGGATCTGGCGCGCTGGCCGCGTTCCCCTTTGCTGCCTGAGGGCGAGGCCAAGGGCAATGTGCGTGTGACGGCACAAGGCCAGGATTGGGCTTCCCTGTGGAAGGCCCCGCAGCTGGGTGGCACGCTGGAGCTGAAGCATGGCGTGCTGGCGGGCATGGACTTGCTGGACGTGGCGCAGGCAGAAGCCGCCCAGTTGCCGGGCGGGGGGCGTACGCTGTTTCTGCAGTACCAGACACGGCTGGATTATCGTGCCGGGCAGTGGAGCCTGAGCTCGGGTCAGCTACAAGGACCGGCCCTCAATGCCAGTCTGCATCTGCAAGGCAGTGGCGAGCAGGCGATTACCGGCAGTGTGTCGGTGTCCTCCAGCAAGCTGCGGTTGGCGCCATCAAGCTGGGCCATTCAGGGAGCGCCCGGTCAACTGGGGCTGCGACGCACCAGTGGTGGTGGGGGCATATCTGGCAAAGCGCCCCAATCACCACCCAGCGCATCTACAGAAGAGTCGGCTTCCAGTCCAGGTTGAGCAAGGCCCCGCAGCCGAGGCTGCAGGGCGAGGTCAGGCGGCTTGTTTGGCGAGGACGCGAAACCCGGCGCACTGATAGCTGTGATCACCCAGGGTGGGCGGGGTGAGCTCAATCTCGTAATGCTGGCTGCCCGCCAGCATCTGGCAAGGGTGACGGTCGTCGAGTACTCCGGTTGGCAGTACCAGCGCACGCTTGAGTCCAAGCTCGGCGTTATCCGGGAAATAGAGCGCGGTGGCCTGACGGTTGCCTTGCTGCAGGGTGACTTGGCGGAACTGGGTTGCCAGCAGCTCAATCCCGAGCTTGAGTTTCTGGTCGTTGCTGATCCGGCGCACCACGCCGACGATCAGTTGCTCGCCACGCTGCAGGCCAACCAGGTCTTGCATGTGAATCGGCACTGCATGCTCTTGCTCGGTCATGATGCCGAACCCCCGGATACTCTCGTCCTCCAGCTGCCAGTCCGGGCTGGTCATCAGCTCAACATCGGTTGGCAAAGGGCGCGGGCTGCTGACGCTCCGCCGTTGCAACACTTCCAGCTCTACCGGCTGACGATGGCTGCTGCTGGCCACCGTGCTGCCGCCGGTCAGGTTGTGCAGAATCGCATTCAGGCCGATCAGGATCTCCACTCCTTGCTGGCGGTTGTTGCGCTCAAAGCGGCGTGACGGATATTGATCACGCGACCAGCAGGCCAGGGCGCGCTGCAGGCCGGGTTCGTCCCGGTTGCGCTGGAAGTGTTCACCCAGGCCCAGCTGCGCTGGCACTTCGCCCATTTCCAGCTCGGATTGCGTTTGCTCCAGCGCTTCCAGCAGCGGCTGGGTGTTGATGTAGCGGTAAGCGGCCGCAATCATGTTGCGACGCAGCCGGTGCGCCGGGCGATGTGCCTCCAGATTGATGGCATAAACCTGCCGATGCGGTTTGATATCCCGATCCAGCTGCACCAGCTTGGTCTGCCGCATCAGCCACTGGTCAAGGGCATCAATCTGCCGGGCACTCAAGCCTTCGGGCTGGGCCAGATGCAGCAGGTGCATGCGCAGCAGCACATCTTCACAGCTGATGGCCGGGGTACCGACATGAAGCACCATGGGGGTGCGCGCAAAACGGTGTTCTTCCGCAAACAGGTAAAGGCGATCCAGATTGCGCCACACCCGTTGTCCGACCGGGTGATACTGCAGCAAGGACCACTTGCCCAGTTCGGCAAAAGCAGAGAGGGCACGAGCGGTGGCCATCGGGATGGCGTCTTGCAGTGCACGGCTGGGTTTGCGCTGATAATCGCGCAGCACCAGGCGATAGCCATCTGCCAGTGCCGTCCAGTATGCACGCAGCAGGTCAACCTGTGGCTTGATCAGCTGGGGTTCCCGGTCCAGCTGGCGCAAACATTCGCGCACCAGGCCCAACTGCAAAGGCTGGGCTTTTTCATCAATGTATTGCAGGGTGCGCAAACGTTCCTTGCTGGACAAGCGGCCATTCTGGTTCAGCTCCTGCAGGGATTTGATGATGGCGCGATGGGCGGAGGTCATGTCGCGATCTGCCAGTCCCGCCATCATCTGGGTGGCGGTGGTGAGATCACTGACGGCACCAGACTTGCGGGGACGCAGCAAGGCGGTAATGAAACCCTTGATGTCAAACATGGGGAACACCCTGGAAACGGAATGAGTGGAGTCTGGTTTTTACTATAGCCGAGACTGCGCACTCTGAAGGTGAACAATTGTTATCCAGGGCGGGGGGTTACAGCACCTTTCGCAGGCGCTCTGCCATCTGCTCCAGTCGGGGAACCGGCACCGTATAGGCGAAACGTACGTGCTCGCGGGCGCGATGCTGACCAAAGTCGATGCCCGGTGTGATGGCGACATGCGCTTGTTGCAGTAGCCGTGCGCTCAATGCTTCACAGTCACCGGCCAGTGTGCTGCTGTCGGCATAGACATAAAAAGCCCCTTGCGGCTGGCTGTTGATCCGGAAACCCAGCTGCTGCAACATCGGCAGCAGGGCATCGCGCCGGGATTTCAGTTCCAGCCGACGTTGCTCCAGCAAGCTCAGGGTATCGGGCTGAAAAGCCGCCAGCGCGGCGTGCTGTGCCGGCGTCGAGGCGGCTATGAAGATATTTTGCGCCAGCCGGTTGACGGCATTCAGGTAGGCCTCCGGCACCACCAGCCAGCCCAGCCGCCAGCCGGTCATCTGGAAGTACTTGGAGAAGCTGTTGATCACGAATAGCTGGTCCGACTGGGCCAGTGCGGTATGGGCCGCCTGGTCATAGACCAGGCCCTGGTAGATTTCATCGACGATCAGGCGACCACCCCGTGCCAGCGCTGCGGTATTCAACGCGGCCAGCGCTTCTGCAGACAAGAGTGTGCCAGTCGGGTTGGACGGGGTGGCCACGAGCGCTGCGACCGTGTCCGCAGACCAGTGCTGGGCCAGATGATCCGCAGTCAGCTGATATTGGCTATCCGGGCCGACCGGCAGGTTGACGGCGCGACCTTCCAGCAAGTGTACAAAATGGCGATTGCAAGGGTAGGCCGGGTCACTCAGCAACACTTCCTTGCCGGGGGATACCAGCGCCGCCAGCGCCAGCAGCAGGGCACCGGAGGCACCTGCGGTGATGACAATACGGCGGGCTGGTACCTGTACGCCGAAGCGGCGGGCATAGTCCTCTGCAATGGCTTCGCGTAGCGCGGGCAACCCCAAGGCCGGGCTATAGCCGGTGTGTCCGGCCTGCAAGGCGGCCATGCCCGCCTGGATGATGGCGGGAGGCGTGCCAAAGTCGGGCTCGCCGATCTCCATGTGAATGACATCATGCCCTTGCTGCTCCAGCTGGCGAGCTTGCTCCAGCAGCGACATCACATGAAAGGGGGCGATGAAGCCCAGGCGGCTGGCCAGTGGGGAGGGAGGGGTCATGGCTGCTGGGCTTCCTCATCAAGTTGTTGCTTGAGCTGCTCACTGTCTTTCAGAAAACCATCCAGGCTTTGATCTGCCGTCAGGTGCAGGCCAGGTGGCAGCAAGGTGGTGTCCACATCCAGGGTGTCGCTGGGTGTCAGCGATGCGGCATAGCTGAACATGATCCAGCCCCCCCACAGGATGAAGGCTGCTGCACTGCCGATCCAGCGCAGGGTGCGGATACGCAGCCGACTGGCCAGGCGCAGGTGCAGGTAGACCAGCAGTGCCAGCCCCAGCCCAACGGCAATGAAGCTGAGCCAATCGGCCAACTGGGGCAGATTGAAGGAATAGGACAGCAAGATGTGACCGATTTGCAGCAGCACGCTGCTGAGCACGGCCAGGGTGGCAATGGTACCGTGGGCAAAGAACAAGGCCCGGCCCGTGAAGACCCGACCCAGGGTACCCCACAGGGCTGCCCATACCGGCAGCCCTACCAGCAGCGGCCAGCTGGCGTTCAGGATATCGGGCAGGGCGCGCGGCTGAAAACTGTTCCAGTAGCCGTCAAAGCCGGCCAGTGCCAGGGTCAGCGTGAACAGGAACAGAAACAGCCAGACCCGGTTGATACGGGGTTGCGGCAGGCGCACGGTATCCAGTGGGCGGGTAGGCCCCAGGTTGGCATGCGGGGTGCGCAGGCGCAGTTCGCATTCCCCCAGACGCAGCATCAGTTCGTCACGCAGCGGAGCTTGCTGGATACGGCGCTCGCCGGACCAGCTGCCGTTTTCGCTGTCGCAGTCGATCACGTACAGGCCGTTGTCGCCCAGTTGGATGGACAGATGCAGGGGTGAGACGGTGTCATCGTCCAGGATCACATGGTTGTGATAATCACGGCCCACGGTAACCGGGAAATGCGCCAGCCGGTGACGTTCCTGTACTTTGCCGTGCGCGTCCAGGACTTCCAGGAAGACTAGTTCTGCCATGCGAAGGCCTCGATGAATTGACGGGTCAGCAAACGGCTGTTGTCAAAATTGATGCCAGAGATGGCATAGGTGCTTTGCAGGCCGCGCTGGTTTTCGTTGAGGGTGGCCAGCTTCAGCACCATGTCGTACAAGCCGGAGAGCCGTTTGTATGGGCGCAGGCACAGGGCAACCCGCATTTTCAGCTTGTTGTGCGCCACAAAATCGGTCTGGCAGGCAAAACTGCCGACATCGACCAGCGCACTGCCCAATTCACCGCCCTGCTGGGCAAAGAACTGCTGATACAGATTGTAGAAGCGGAAGCGGTTGACGCCGGGGGCCTCCAGATAGTCATGCTGGAAGCTCAGTTTGCCGGTATTGCTGTCACCATAGAGAAAGATGTCATCCTCACTGGAGCACTGTTGCGAGTAGCGGCGGTAAAGCTGCGAGCCGCTCTGGTCCGTATCTGCCCAACACTTGCTGAAATTGCCCAGGGTACTGGGCACCCGGTAGCCGTGAAACAGGGTGGTCGGCAGGGGGTGTTTGAGCAAGCTGCTACTGATGCGCGCCTGATTGGTCAGCAGCTGGTCACGCACGGCATTGAGCGGGGTGCCACTGTAAGGCTTTTGCTGGAGGAGGCGGAGCGCATAGGTGGCCGGTACCAGAAAGCCGATCTGGTTGCCTGCAGTGGCAACATTGATGCCCACCACCCGGCCATCGCCCAGAATGGCAGGGCCGCCACTCATGCCGCTGTTGATGGCGCCGGTGTAATGAATCTTCTCGTAGAGTGAGCCCACCAGCAGACCATTATAGGTGCCTTCGACAATGGTAAAGCCCAGATCATGCGGGGTGCCGATCGCGTAGACGCGGGTACCTTTTGGTGGCGCGGTGGGTTCAATCTGGAAAAAATCGTTGGCAGGACGCCCGGTTTCCACGACGGCGAGGTCATGAATGACATCCACATTCACCACTTTCAGCGGGCGGACCTCGCTGTCGCTGTAGAACACCTCGCCACGGTACAGGTCCGGACGGAAGACCAGGTCGGAGATGACATGGTAGTTGGTGATGATCTGACCGCGGCTATTGACGATAAAGCCGGAGCCTAGCGAGGTTTTTTCGTTGGCACTCTTCTCCAGAATGCGCAACTGCACAAAGCGCTGCTTGCTCTGCTCAAACACGGCTTCTGTGCTGGGCGCATTGTCTGCCTGACTGGAGAGGGGCAATACGCCAAGCAGCAGGGCAAGGCCCAGTTCAAGAAGGGTACGGCGCATGGTGATCAGGCCATTCGGGCAAAAGCGGTATTGTAGCCTGATTTGGCGGCCCGGCGGTGTGGCTTCACGGTCAGGGTGAGGAGGGGGAGAGCGCCGGCTGGGCTTCTTGTTCACGCAGTAGTTGTTGCAGCAGGTGCGTGGCATCGACCGGTCGGCTGAACAGGTAACCCTGCATGTAGTTGCAGCCGATCTGGCGCAAGAAGGTTGCCTGCTCTTCCTGCTCGATGCCCTCTCCGGTCACTTCAATACCGAGCGAGTGCCCCATGTTGACGATCATCGACACCAATTGGCTGTGGTTGCTCGAACCGGGGACGCCGCTCATGAACATGCGGTCGATCTTCAGCTTCTGCACCTGGAACTGCAGCAGGTAGTTGAACGAGGCGTGACCTGCGCCAAAATCATCAATGGCAATCGAGATGCCCAAGGTACGCAGCTGTGCCAGATTGGCTCCCAGTGCGGGGGAGGGCTCCAGCATGATGCGCTCGGTGAGCTCCAGCTCCAGTGCGCGTGGCGGCAGATTGTGGCGGGCCAGAATCTGTTCCAGCATGACCGCCAGCCTGGGGTCATGCAGTTGTGCGGCAGACAGGTTGACCGCCACCGGCAGCAGACGGCCACACTGGTTGCGCCAGAGGGCAATTTGTTCCCCCGCCGTCTGTAGTACCCAGTTACCGATCGGAATGATCAATTCATTGGCCTCTGCCAGTGGAATGAACTGGTCTGGCGGTACCATGCCCAGCGTGGGGTGCTGCCAGCGCAAGAGCGCTTCGACTGCAACAATGCGCCCGCTACGGCTCTCTACCACCGGCTGGTAATGCAGCATCAACTGCTGCCGCTCCAGCGCATGGTGCAGATCGTTACTCAGCAATTGTTGCCGGGCCATTTGTGCCTTGACCTCGGTATCAAACAAAGTCCAGCCCTGATAGGCCTGCTGCAGGTTTTGTTGCAGGGCCAGTTCGGCGTGTTGCAGCAGGCTGTGGAAATCGTCTGCATCGCGGCCATGTACGCTGATCCCCAAGCGGGGGCGCAATACCAGTTGGTGGCCTTGCACCGACAAAGGCTGGCTCAGGTTGCTCAGCAACATATCGATCCGCTGCTCCAGCGTGAGGGGGGGCGCAATGTACAGCAATAAAGCGAACCGTGTGCGCCCTATCCGGGCGAAGGCCTCTTGGCCGTACAGCAAGGGTTGCAGGCGCTGTACCAGTTGTGCCAGCAGGACTGGCCAACCGCCAGGCCCCAGCAAACCCGAGAAATCGTCCTGCAGGTTCAGGTCCAGCAGGGCGCATACCCGAGTGGTGGTGTCTGCCGGGTTGCGCTGCTGCCACTGCATCTGCAGATGCAGGGTGTTGGGGGCATTGCTTTCAGCATCGTAGTAAAGCTGGCGGTATAGCTGTCCCTCGACCTGGCTGCGGGCACTGCGCTCCTGCTGCAAGGCGATGAAGTCTGCCAGTGCCGCCAGGTAATTCAACTCGTCTGAATGCCAGTTGTGTCCGGCTACAGCGCCTGCACACAGCAGGCCGCCAAACTCCCCCTCATGTTGCAGCAGCTGCCAGGCCAGACTGGCGGGGTCGGACAAGTTGGCTTGCAGTATCACGGCATGCATGGCCGGGTCAGGTGGCTCTGACACCACCGTATGTTGTTGCATCAGCCGCTGCCGGTGTGGGGCACTGAGCGGGAAAGGGATGCACTTTCCCAGCAAAGCCTGAGCCGATTCCGGGCTGACATGGGTGCAGCGTAGCTGCTGTTGTACAGGCTCCAGTTGCCACAAGCTGATAAAGGGGCGCTGCAGGGTATGCACTGCAATGCCCAGGATGTGATCAATTCGCTGGTTCAATGGCAGCACCTGGGTGCTGGTCGAGCTGACCATGGTACGCAGGCTTTCCCCTTGCTGGATCAGCCGATGGCTGGCTGCCGCGGTGCGTCGTTGCCCTGCGCGGATCACGGTAGCCAGCCAGCCGGCCAGCCCCAGCAGCAAGCCACAAAACAGCAGAACGGGTAGCCACAGCCGCTGCAGCATGCGTGCTCCTGGCTGCTGGACTTGCCAGACCAGGTAGCCGAGCGTGCTGTTGTCGGGTGTCAGCAGAGGGATATAGGTGGGCTTGGCCGGATCCGGACGGGCCTGCAGGATGAGGCGGTCCAGGACCAGCTCCTTGCGGATGGCGTCGAGATACTGCGCTGAGATTTGCCGGTAGAACACCATATAGCGATGTGAGCGCGCAACATTACCGGCGGTTTGCTTCTGTATGGGCATGAAGGCCACCCAGTAGTAGTAATTGCCTTCTCGCAAAACAATGGACTGGGCGCGGGAGACGGAAGTGCTGGGGTGACGAGTCGCACTTTGCAGGGTACTCCAGCCCGGCAGCACGGTGGCGCTGCGGAAACTGCGCTCGTGGCCCTGCTGCAGAACGTAATACAGCAAGGCATTATCGGGGTCGAAAATGGCCGCCGTATCAATCTGGAAGTCCGAGTAGATGGTCGGGGTCAGATTGGAGCGTAGCCACACCAGATCAGGTGCACTGTCGTCGGGGATGCGGATGGCCATGTCATCCCATACCGCGTAATCCCGCAGCTGTTTGACCAGCAGTGTTTGTTCCGCCAGCAAGCGGGTGCGCAGTTGCTGGTTGGTGTGCAGGGTGAAACTTTGATCCTGCCAGCGGGCGGCCAGCCACACCATCAGCATGAAGCCGGACAAGGACAGCATGACCAGCAGGCTGAACGGGACTAGCGGCTTGAGCAGGGTGTCGCGGGTGAGTCTTGGCACGCAGACCTCAAGAAATCATGAACCTATGATTCCCATTATAGGTGGCATGCAGGAAACTGACAGCTCTGCGCGCCTTACAGCGGAATGGTCAGCAGGTCTTGGCCTTGCGCCGGAGCGGCTTCATAGCTCTCCAGACTGCTTTCGACAGTCGGCAGAATGGCTGCGACCGTGAAGTAAGGTTTCTGAATGACCTCGGAATCACGGATGGCGTCAATCAGGGCGTAGTAAGACGGCAGGTCATTGGTTTCCAGCATGATGATGTCGCTGACCTGGGCCGAAAAATACTCACCGTCAAAGAAGCGGACGTTGACCGCAGGGAAGCGGGCAAACACCGGAAACAGCTGCTGGGCAATGTACTCGCTGCGCGCTCGCCGGGACAGGGCCAGCCAGGCGGGGGTGGCGTTCAGATGAATGAAAAAGGTGTGCTTGAACATGGCCGGCAACCCGCTGCAAGGATGTGAGGCGGGCCATTCTGGCCTCGACGGGCTTGCCCTGTCAATGCCGTCTGCGTGCTGTCAATGCGCGTCACTACTGATGTTACCGGCGCGTGTCTTTTTCATGACGGTCAGCAGGGGCAGGACCAGCAGCATCACCAACCCAAAGCCAAAGAACAGCTGCTCGTACGACAGCATGGCGGCCTGCTTGCTGATCTGGTTGCTCAAGGTGGCCAGGGCACGCGCCTTGGCCACCCCTTCCGACGGGGAGAGGCTGGCAAAATGCTGCTGCAGTGCCTGCAGGCGCTCCTGGGTGGCCGGGTCGTTCAGCGCAGTATGCACCAGCAGGCTGGAGCGATTGGCGTTTTGCAGGCTGCTCAGCAAGGTAGCCGAGACGGCGATGCCCACACTGCCACCCAGCTGGCGGCACAGGTTGTAAATCCCGGTTGCATTCGGCGTTTCATGCAGCGGGATGTTGGCCATGGCCACACTGCTGAGCGGCACAAAGATCAGCCCGAGCCCGATGCCCCGCAGTACCAGTGGCCAGAAAAAGTCATCAGCACCCGACAAGGTGGTGAAGTGTTGGTGCTGCCACATGGAGAACAGGAAGATCACCACGCCGGTGAAGATGATGCGGGTGGGTTTGACCCCGCGCTGCAACAGTTTGCTCGACATCATCATCATGATGCCGCTGGCAATGGCGGAAGGCAGGATGGCCATGCCGGTCTGCCAGGCATTGAAGCCCATCAGGGTCTGTACATATACCGGAAACACAAACACCGTACTGTACAGGGCCGCGCCCAGAATGAAGCCAAAGATCATGCCCGCCGCAAACTGCTTGTCCTTGACCACGCGGACATCCACAATCGGATGCTCGATTTCCAGCTGACGGATGATAAAAGCAGACAGTCCCAGAATACTGGCCACGATATAGGTGATGACCTCGTTGGATTCCAGCCACTCCAGCCGTTCGCCCCGCTCCAGCAAGGTTTGCAATGCCCCGACACCGATCGCCAGCAGCAGCAAGCCGATATAGTCCACCGACTCAGCCTTCTTGCCATGTCTCGAGTCCGGCACAAACTGCAGGCTCAGCAGCAACGCCAGCGCGCCCAGCGGAACGTTGATGTAGAAAATCCACGGCCAGGAGTAGTTTTCGGTCAAATAGCCGCCGACGGTAGGTCCCAGCATCGGGCCGACCATGATGCCCAGGCCGAAGATGGCGAATGCACTGCCCATTTCTTGCGGCGGGAACACTTCGGACAAGGTGCTTTGCGCGGTCGACAGCAGACCGCCACCACCCAAACCTTGCACGATGCGCCAGAACACCAGCCCACCCAGCGAGGTGGCATTGCCGCACGCTACAGAGGAGATGATGAAGACAATGATGGAGAAAGCAAAATAATTGCGCCTGCCAAACTGGACCGACAGCCAGCCGGAGATCGGCAGCACGATCACATTGGCCACCACATAGCCAGTCGACACCCAGGCAATCTCGTCCAGCGTGGCTCCAAGGGTACCCATCATGTGCGGGATGGCAACGTTGACGATGCTGGTGTCCAGCAGCTCCAGCACTGAAGCCAGCGTCACGGTGAGAGCAATGATATAGCGGCTGGCGTACTGCGATTCCTTGCTGGTGGTGCGTGCCAGACCCGGTAGCCAGGGTTTCATGCGGGCACTTCCTGTGTATCCGGCTGGCTGAGCCGCTGCTTGAGCTGGCGGCGGAAGCGGGCGGTCCATAGCCCCAGCAGTGCAAAGCTGCCATACAGAACGAAGGGTGAGATCGCCAGATAGTGGGCGATGGGCAGGCTCCAGGCCAGGCTGCTGCGCAGCGCGGCCTCGGCCAGCATACCGCCGCCCCACACCAGCGTCATGGTGCGCAGCGCTTGCTGCATCACCGGGTGGGATTGTCGTTGCTGGAAGCGCAAGAGTGCTTCGTGGCCCTCACGTCGCAGGGTGGCTTCCGCCAGGTGGTACAACACGGGCCGACGTGCCAGTAGACTCAGCAGGGCCAGTACCCCCAGCACACCGGTGATCAGCGACTCACGCACCAGCAGCAGGCGCGGGCTTCCCCCCAGCAGCAAGGCCAGCAGCGACAGCGCAATGCCCAGCAAGCTGACCAGAGACAAGGCATCCAGCCGGCGGTGCCACAGCCATTCCACGCCGCTCCACAACAGGGAGGGCAGCGCGGCATAGATCAGGGCACGGGTGTCGCCGACGCTGGACGACCAATGCTGGTAAATCCACCACGGCAACAGGATGTTGACCGCCAGATCAAGCAGCAGCATGCGGCGCTTGAGCAGGGCCTCCATTACATGACCACCGTTGCGACCACACTCATGCCCGGGCGCAGGGGGTAGTGTGCCGGGTCCAGCTTGTTCAGGCGTATCTTCACCGGCACCCGCTGTACCACCTTGGTGAAATTGCCGGTGGCGTTGTCAGGCGGCAACAAGGAAAAGCGTGCGCCGGTGGCGGCAGACACCGAATCCACTTCACCTTCAAACGCATGGCCGGGGTAGGCGTCCACTTCGACTTCAACCTTCTGCCCGGCGTGGATGCGGCCGATATCGGTTTCCTTGAAGTTGGCGGTGACCCACAGATCATTTTCCGGCACTAGCGACAGCAAGAGTTGGCCGGGCTGCACCAGTTGGCCGGGCTCCAGCGATTTTTTGCTGACCCGGCCGGCGACGGGGGCCTTGATCTGGCTATAGCTGAGCTGCAAGGCGGCGTAATCACGTGCGGCACGGGCGGATTGCACGCGTGCTTCGGCCTGCTTCAGGTTGGCACCGCCGACCTGCACCTGTTCACCGGCGGCGTGGGCATTGCTGCGCATGGCCTGCAGATTGGCTTCGGCGGCTTGCAGATTGGCTGCTGCGGCGTCCAGCTGTTGCGGCGGCAGGAATTTTTGCGCCACCAGAGACTGGATACGCTGGTAGTCCTTGCGCGCCTTGTCGGCGTTGGCTGCCGCCTGCTGGATGTTGGCGCGCGCAGCAGAGGCATTGGCTTCTGCCACGCTGATCTGCGCCTGGATCTGTCCGGTCTGGCCCTTTTGCCCGACGGCAGCCTGGGCGGCGGCCAGCTCGGCTTCGGCCTGGTTCAGGCGTGCCTGCAAATCACGGATGTCCAGCACGGCAATGACGTCCCCAGCTTTGATCAGCTGGTTGTCTCGCACACTGATCTGGTCGATATAGCCTCCGATCTTGGGCAGTACCGGCACAATATGGCCTTCGATCTGGGCATTGTCCGTGCTGACATAATGGTTGCCATGCCACCACTTGTAGCCGAGACCGGCGCCAATGCTGAGGGTGGCCAGCAGCAAGACCAGGCGGGCTTTGTTCTGTTTCTTCGGCGCAGCAGGGGTATCCATGGGGTCAGTTCCGCTCAGGGTGGGCGCGCAGGCCGTTCAGTTGCAGATTCAGGTGGAAATCCACATAGTCGCGGGGCGTCATGTCGCTCGATTCGAACGCAGCGAAAGAATGCAGCCAGATGTGATACAACAGGATAGGCGCGATCAGGTTGCGTGCCGCCAGCAGGGTGTCCATCGGTCGGAATTCGCCGGAAGCCACCCCTTTGTCCAGCACACTGGCAAACAGACGGCGACCACGCAGTACCACCTCTTGATGATAGAAGGCCGCAATCTCCGGATACTGATTGCCATCTGACAGCATGACCTTGGTCAGGCACACGCCTTTGCGCTCCAGCAGTTTTTCGACCCAGCTGTGGGTCAACGCCTTTAATAACTCGGTGGCACTGCCTTCAAAGCTGGCGACGCGGGACTCTCCCAGCTCCAGCATCGGCACCACCATCTCGCGGATGGCGCTGAAGAACAGCTCTTCCTTGCTGTCGAAATAGAGGTAAACCGTACCTTTGGTGACGCCCGCCAGTTTGGCGACTTCATCCAGCTTGGTGGCGGCAAAGCCACGCTGCGTAAACAGGGTCAGTGCGGCGTCGATGATTTCCTGGGGGCGGGCGTCTTTGCGCCGTTGCCAGCGGGTTGAGGTGTCGGTCATGGTCTTTAAAAATA
The DNA here is from genome assembly GCF_012641365.1 of Leeia aquatica. Classification (NCBI taxonomy): domain Bacteria; kingdom Pseudomonadati; phylum Pseudomonadota; class Betaproteobacteria; order Neisseriales; family Leeiaceae; genus Leeia; species Leeia aquatica. The sequence goes on along the minus strand of NZ_JABAIM010000005.1, from coordinate 3,439 downwards.
ACTAACTGGTAAGTTATTTTAATGGTGTGGCAATGGAAGTCAAGCATTCCTTGCCTGCTTTGAAATGCTGCCAGCCCGTTACAGTCATGTATAATCAGTCGTTTAGCTTGAATCGCGCACCTTTGCCGGGTGCGCCGTAAGGGAAAGAATCATGGAAATCGAACTGCAGAATGCCATCGACAACAATCTGGCAGACCTGACCGAGCGCACCGCGTCGCTCCGGGGGTATCTTTGACTACGACCGCAAAGCGGAACGTCTGGAAGAAGTAGACCGGCTGCTGGAAGACGCAGCCATTTGGAATACCCCGGAAAAAGCGCAAGAGCTGGGTCGTGAAAAGAAAGCCCTGGAAGGCGTGGTGCTGATGCTGGCCCGTGTGGACCAGACCCTGCGCGACGCACGCGAACTGTTTGACCTCGCCAAGCTGGAAGACGATACCGACACCATCGCAGCGGTGCAGGACGACATCCAGGGCGCGCAGGCGGAAATCGAGAAGCTGGAATTCCGCCGCATGTTCAGTAATCCGCAAGATCCGAACAGCTGCTTTGTGGACATTCAGTCCGGGGCCGGTGGTACCGAAGCCCAGGATTGGGCAGGCATGCTGTACCGCATGTATACCCGCTATGGGGAGCGCAAAGGCTTTACGGTAGAGGTGCTGGAAGAATCCGAAGGGGAAGTGGCCGGCATCAGTAGCGCCACCCTCAAGCTGACCGGTGAATATGCCTACGGTTTCCTGCGTACCGAGACCGGGGTGCACCGGCTGGTGCGGGTGTCACCGTTTGACTCCAATGCCCGTCGCCATACCTCGTTTGCCAGTGTGTTCGTCTATCCGGAAGTGGACGACAGCATCGAGGTGGACATCAACCCTGCAGACCTGCGGGTGGATACCTACCGCGCCAGCGGTGCCGGTGGTCAGCACATCAACAAGACGGACTCTGCGGTGCGGATTACCCACTTGCCGACCAATATCGTGGTGCAGTGCCAGAATGACCGCTCGCAGCACAAGAACCGTGCCGAGGCGATGAGCATGCTGAAGGCGCGTCTGTACGAGCTGGAGCTGCGCAAGCGCAATGAAGAAAAGCAGGCGCTGGAAGCGGGCAAGTCCGATATCGGCTGGGGCCACCAGATTCGCTCCTATGTATTCGACCAGAGCCGGATCAAGGATTTGCGCACCAATGTGGAAGTGGGCAACCTGAAGAGTGTCATGGACGGTGACCTGGACATCTTCATTGAAGCCAGCCTGAAGCAAGGGGTGTAAGCATGCGTATGCGTCTTGCTGCCCTGGCTTTGCTGTGTCCGCTGCTGGCCTTGGCGCACGGTGGCCATGGCAGTAACCCGGCAGACTGGCCGGAGGCTTACCGCCGCTATGCGGGTAAACCGGCGGAGGTGGTGGCGCGGCAGGCGGATGTTCGGCAGGCCTGGCAAAGCCTGCTGCAGCCGCTGGCAACGCAATACCCCTGGCTGGCGCAGTTCGGTACGCAGCGCCCCAGCGAGCTGGCTGGCTTCAATGCCCGCCAGTACCTGCTGTACGAAGGTTGCCGCCCGGATGATTGCGATGGCGAGCGCTACCTGATGCTGTTTGACCCCAACAGCGGCAAGGCTTGGGCCGCGCTGCGGCTGGATCAGCACGCAGAGGGCAAGACTGCAACCACCCGCATCCAGTGGCTGGGCGCGCCTGACGAGCCCACGCTGACCTATATGGCGAGCCACCTGTTTGAATTTGCCGATTGAGCGATCAATCGTCCCTGTTTATTTGGATTTGAGACCGGACCCATCATGACTGACAAGCACGCGCCCGACGCCGCGCAGGAACCCGTCAACGAAAACCAGATCATTGCCGAACGTCGGCAGAAGCTGACCGAACTGCGTCAGCACGGTGTGGCTTTTCCCAACGACTTTGATCGCACCCACTACGCTGCAGACCTGCACGCCGCCTACGACGAGCTGGATAACGAGGCGCTGGAAGCCAAACAAGTGGAAGTGGCGGTGGCAGGGCGCATGATGCTCAAGCGCGTGATGGGCAAGGCGGCGTTTGCGACGGTGCAGGATAGTGGCGCACGCATTCAGCTCTTTATTGGTGTGGATCAGGTTGGCGCTGATGCGCTGGCGGCGTTCAAGCATTGGGACATGGGCGACATCCTCGGTGCCCGTGGCACCATGTTCAAGACCAAGACCGGCGAACTGTCGGTCAAGGTGACCGAGATTCGTCTGCTGGCCAAGGCGCTGCGCCCGTTGCCAGAGAAGCATCATGGTTTGACCGATACCGAGCAGAAGTATCGCCAGCGCTATCTGGACCTGATCACCAACGAGCACACCAAGCTCACCTTTATTCGCCGCTCCCGCATCATTCAGGGGGTGCGCGAGTTCATGACCGCGCGTGGCTATCTGGAAGTGGAAACGCCGATGATGCACCCGATCCCGGGCGGCGCCAATGCCAAGCCGTTTGTGACCCATCACAACGCACTGGATATGCCGCTGTACCTGCGCATCGCCCCGGAGCTGTACCTCAAGCGCCTGGTGGTGGGCGGCATGGAGAAGGTATTCGAGATCAACCGCAACTTCCGCAACGAAGGCATGAGTACGCGGCACAACCCCGAGTTCACCATGATGGAGTTCTACGAGGCCTACCGCGACTACCGCTACATGATGCAGATTACCGAAGACGTGATCCGCCATGTCGCCAAGCAGACCCTCGGCACCACCCATATACAATATCAAGGCAAACCGCTGGACCTGTCCAAGCCGTTCGCCCGCTTCACCGTCAGCGAAGCCATCCGTCACTATCATCCTAACTACACGGCCGAGCAGCTGAATGACCGCGCCTTCCTCAAGGAAGAAATCAAGCGTGTGGGCGGCAAGCCGGTGCTGACCGATGGTATCGGTGGCCTGCAGTTCTCCCTGTTTGAAGAAACCACCGAGCAGCTGCTGTGGGAGCCGACCTATATTGTCGATTATCCGGCAGAGGTGTCGCCGCTGGCCCGCGCGATGGACAGCGACCCGCGCTATACCGAGCGCTTCGAGCTGTTCATGGTAGGCCGAGAGCTGGCCAACGGCTTCTCCGAGCTGAACGATCCAGAAGACCAGGCCGAGCGCTTCATGGCCCAGGTCCGCGCCAAGGATGCGGGCGACGACGAAGCCATGCACTTCGACGCCGACTACATCCGCGCACTGGAACACGGCATGCCACCGACCGGCGGCTGCGGTATCGGCATCGACCGGCTGGTCATGCTGCTGACCGACAGCGCCTCCATCCGCGATGTGGTGCTGTTCCCGCAGATGCGCCCGGAGTAAGTAGCGACGCGAGCGCTTTATATACATACAACAACACCGCCTGATGGCGGTGTTGTTGTATGTGAAGTCAGGAAAGACACCTTGAGAGGTGATTGGGGCGGCTTATCGAGGCAAAAAACGCGCAACGCGCCGTCGAATTTCCAGTCAGGA